>JAYTNY010000652.1:0-4309 GCA_043748055.1 Roseobacter sp. | reverse complement strand
TCGGCAACCAACCCTATTTCCATCGCATTTTTTCGCATGGCGCTCTCGGTGCCACCTCTGTGCGCCCTATGCTGGTTCACTTTACGGCAACGCATGTTCCGCCTCTCGCTCCGTCAATTGTTGCCCATGCTCGTCGCCGGTTCGTTCGTGGCGCTGTATCAAGTTGCTTTCTACGCAGCCATCCCGCGCATAGGTGTCGCCATCGCCACCATCATCGCCTTGTGCAGCGCACCCGTCATCGTAGCGGTGGCGTCAGCGGTCATCGCCCGCGAACGCCCGCAGGCCGTTGTGCTGATGGCACTCGCATGCGCCATCGCTGGCACGCTGCTGCTAGTGCAGGTAGAGCCTAGCCCGGAACAGAGCCAAACCAACACCTTCACCGGCGCTTTGTTCGCCCTGCTTTCAGGGGCGTTGTATGCAGCCAACGTCATGGTGGGGCGCAAGCTGGGAGCCAGCAGCAGTGCGCACCCATTGCAAACAGTTACGTTCGGGTTTGCGTTTGGCGCATTGGTGTTGTTGGTGATTGGGCTTGTGTCGGGGTTGGTCATCAGCTATCCGGCGCAGGGTTGGGCCGGGCTGCTGTATCTCGGTGTCATCTCTACCGCAATTGCCTATGCGTTGTTCTATGCAGGCATGCGCAGCACCTCATCCACCACAGCCAGCATCGCCACACTAATGGAGCCGTTAACAGCGACCCTCATTGCGTGGCAGGTGTTTGATGAGCCGCTGAGTTCGCGCGTGGTGCTGGGCGGCGGCCTGCTGGTGGCAGCTATGTTGTTGCTGCTGTGGGAGCGCAAGTAAAGCCACGCAGGCCATGTGCCAGGCACTTCAGCGATTCTGATCGCCAGTGCCTGGCACATAGAGTTTCGCCAACCTGCTCAAGCCACGCTGCGCAGGCATCTCAACCAAGTGATACAGCGCCATGCTGATGAGCGTGGCCGCGAGATACAATGCCAGCGCATTGGGGACACGACCCAACTCACCTCCGGTCAAATTTTTGTATTGCAGTTGAATGCCCACGTAATACAGCCACTGGCATGGCTCGGTGAGCTGGATGAGGTAGAGCGCATAGGAAATTTTGCCGAGGTAGGCCACAAGCCGCGAGCCGAGCAGGCGCGAGAGCAAGTTTGTGTGTGTGACATCACAGGCCAAGCTGAAGATGAGGGCCGCACTGCTGCACGCCACAAGAAATTCCGCGAGGCGACTGAGCGCCGGGCTTTGCAGCGGTGCAGCTAATTCGCAAGCGACGATACTGAGCAAGAGCAATGCAGCACACACGTACACAGCAAGGCCCCCACCCCAACCCTCCCCGCCCATCGGAATGGGAGTCGGAACGGGAGAGGGAGCCGCATTTCCCTCCCCTGTAAATTCTGATTTATGGGGGAGGGCCGGGGTGATTGCCATTCGTCGTCGCAAAAACAAAACCCCGGCCACCATACCCACCAGAAAATCCGGCAAGCGCCCAAAGATACTGTGTGTGAACAAATACGTCAGCGGCGCACCGAAAATAAAATCGGGCACAACGGGGTTCATACGCGACAAGCCCCACGCCATCCCAATCGAAACAACCGCCACGAGAAATGCGCAGCCGCAGATGCGGGCTGTGCTGCCAGATAACAAACGCATTAACCCTGGCGCAAAAAAATAAAACAATTCCTCAATCGTCAGCGTCCACGCGGTAGACACGCCAGAGAGTAGCAACGGCGGGAAGAACGCCTGGGTGAGCGTGAGGCCGACGAAGTAGCGCAAGGACGAATCTGGCGCAAAGCCCAGCGGGCGGCCCGGCAGCGCAACGAAGACCAGAAACACAAACAGATACAACGGATAAATACGCACAAAGCGTTTGAGCAAATAGTTGCCATAGCTAATGCGTCGTTCGCCCGACGCATTGCGTAGTGCATCGCGGTAGCGCACGGTGATGAGAAAACCCGACAGCGCAAAGAAAATGGCGACGCCGAGATAGCCGTGCGCCACAATGGCACGCGGCACCAGCGACCACGATTGCGGCGTATCGAACAGCCAGTGGTAGAAGAACACCATGCCTGCTGCAATGGCGCGCAAGCCAGTGAGCGAGGTGATTTGCGTTGAAACAGGGATTGGCTTAGTCATCGTAAACAAAAAAGGCGAGTCAGTGACTCGCCTCTACACACTCAAGCGCCAAACGCAAACTTACTTCATCGCCAGCGCGCCGCCCACCAACTGCGCCACGCTGGCGCTCATGTTGTTGAAGAACGGTGTGGCGACGATGCCAATCACAAAACACATAACCAACAACGGCGCAACAGCCACAACCTCACGCCAAGTTAAATCTTGCAGCTTATCGTTGGCCGGGTCACGGCTTTCGCCCAAGAATATTTTCTGGAACATAGTGAGCAGGTAAACCGCGCTGAAGACCATGCCAAACGTGGCGACCACTGTCCAGAATTTATTCGCCGCAAAACCACCTTGCAAGATGGCGAACTCGCCCACAAAGCCATTCATGGCGGGCAGGCCCACGCTGCTGAGGATGAACAGCAACGCCAGCGTACCAAACAGCGGCATGCGGCTCCACAAGCCGCCAAACTTCGCCATCTCGCGGGTGTGCCTGCGCTCGTAAATAAAGCCGATGATTAAGAACAGGCCGCCGGTGCTGAGGCCGTGATTGACCATCTGCAAAATGGCACCGCTGACACCGATGGTGTTCATGCTGAAGATGCCGAGGACGATGTAGCCCATGTGGCTGACCGATGAATACGCGACCAGCTTCTTAGCATCGCTCTGCGCAAACGCAACGATGGCCCCGTAAATAATGGCGATGGCCGAGAGCGCCATCAACACCCAGCTAAAGGCCGCGCTGGCTTCGGGGAACAGGCCCAGGTTAAAGCGGATGAGGCCGTAACCGCCCATCTTCAGCAACACTGCCGCCAAGATCACCGAGCCGGGTGTGGGCGCTTCTACGTGGGCATCTGGCAACCACGAGTGAAACGGGAAGAGCGGCACTTTGATGAGGAAGGCGATGGCGAAGGCCCAGAACAGCACACCGTTGGAGGCCCAGGGGCCGTGCTGCGCAATCAGCTTTTCCACATCGAACGTGCCGCCATTAACGCCCAGATACAAGATGGCGATGAGCATGAGCACGCTGCCAGCCATGGTGTAGATGAAAAACTTGAGTGAGGCGTAGACGCGCCGCTCGCCACCCCACAAACCAATGATGAAATACATCGGCACCAGCGCAAACTCCCAGAACACGTAGAACAAGAAGAGATCGAGCGAGAGAAACACACCCAGGGTCGCGGTCTCCATCAGCAGAATCAGCGCGTAATACTCTTTCAGCTTGTCGTGAATGCTTTCGCCGCTAAACCAAATGGCGATAGGGAACGTGAAGGTGGTGAGCATGAGCAACCAGATGCTGATGCCATCCACACCGAGTTTGTAGCCAATGCCAAACTGCGGAATCCACTCGGCAGACGAGACGAATTGGTAGCCTGCTTTGGTCGGGTCAAACCCAATCAACAAAAACAACGAGGCCGCAAACGTCAACAAAGACACGCCCAGCGCCGCACGCTTAATGGTGGCAGTTTGGGTACTGGGCAACAGCACAATAAAAATTGCGCCGAGGACGGGGAGGAAGGTTATGAGGGTCAGCATTCTTTTAAGTGCTTGGTGCTTAGTCCTTAGGGCTTAGTTTGTAGAACTAAGCCCTAAGGACTAAGCACTTTTTACTTTTTCTCTCGCACTAAATACAACAGGTCTATGTTGCCAGGAGATTGGCCGTAATCGGTGAGCATTTGCGCCATTTCGGTGCAGTGTTGTGTACCGTGATTGACCACATGCAGCAACAAGCCCCACAGCGGGTCGGTGGCCGGTGTGCCGTTTAGAAGCTTGTAGGATTTGGGTTGTGCCAGCGTCGCGTCGTCCAGCTCGTTAAGCCAGTTGCGCCAGTTGGTTTCGATAGCGCTCCAGCGCGCCACGATGCTTTGCAAATCAGGGAATTCATCCTTGGGCAACAGCGCCGTCGGCGAGGCACCATCGTGCAGGCGTTGGAACCACAACAGTTCCGCACCCAGGGTATGCACCAGCGTGCCGCGCAAGCTCACCCAGGGATAGGTCGTCGGCGCATCAAATTGCCAGGGTTGAATGTGCGCAGCCTTGCTCAGAATCTTCTGGTTGCGCCAGTAGTTGTACTCGAACTGAAAGCGGAGTTGCTCGATCACGCCAGATGCTCCTTGAAGAACGCAACCGCCCTACCCCACGCATCTTTAGCCGCCGCTTCCACATACATGCCGTGGTCGGGATTGTTAAATGCGTGGCCCGCGTTGGGGTAAATCCG
>JAYTNY010000651.1:0-3313 GCA_043748055.1 Roseobacter sp. | reverse complement strand
TCGTCGGCCAAGCCTCTATGTTGCCCTCGTTATCTTTTGCGCTGGTTCGAAAGTAGACTGTTTCACCCAATCGGTTAAAACACTGCCCATCGGAATTCCAATCACCAGTAATGCCATATCGGCATGCTCGTTGTATATCTGGCACAAGCCGCGTTTGGTTATCAAATGTCATTGCAATCCCTGCGCCACCTGGTTCTGGCTCATCCACATGTACTGGTGGGAAAGCCGATAATTGCTTGGAGAATTTTGGCAGAGGAAGCACCCGTGAGCTCGGTGCAATCAAATCCCGCTTTTCTATATTGGGTTGCATATCACGGCCCGTATTTCCTGCCAAACGTGTGGGGGACCCACCGCTCACAGCTACCCGCTCAGTCCAAGTGCTTTTCAAAACCAGTTGGTTGCCTTGAACGGCATATTCCACCCTAGTGAAATAGAGTTGCGTGCCATCCGGAGACCAATCACCCATCCAAGCATCTACCAAATTTTGGGCCGGGTTATAGATAGTACCAATAGTGTTATCTACCAGATTCAACACCTTCAGTTGGTTCCAAGCGTCTTTGTTCGGTGCAGAATCAAATGCCACTCTCATGCCATCGGGCGACCACACCAAATCTTGTAAGTACCATAAATCGCCGGTAAGTTGTTGCGGATTTTGCCCAGTGATATTCATTCGCCAAATTTGGCCTGTCGCTTGTGTGCTTTTGCGACGCATATATATCAACTGCGTTCCATCTGGAGACCATGTCGGCTCTGAGCTATTCACACCGCTGCCACATGTCAGACAGGTCTCTCCAGATAAGGTTTCATCAAAAAAATTGTAATCAGCCACAAACACATCATAAAAGTTGGATGCCGTTTCTTTTGCATACGCCAACTTGGTGCCATTCGGTGACCATTGCAAATCAACATACTTGCCCGTGTTCAAATAACCTCTGTAACGCGTTCCATCTTTCAGAATTGTTCTAATCTCGCTATCGTTACTGCTGTTTACACCACGCATCGCGATCACAATCCCACCATATCTAAGCTTGGGTGACACATTTGCCACAGATGTATCGAATGTCAATTGTGTTTGGCCGCCCCCATCTCCAAATGCCGAGTAAATCTGCCAAGCGTTCGTGCGATAGGACTGAAAGACCAGTCGGTTATCTGTATCTCCTGCCTGTGCAATTTCTGGTTGCGTTAAAGGTGCGTCATGCGGCTTTTGGCTCACTTCTGCAAAATTTAATGCGCTTTCTTTGTTTGTCCGAATCGCCTCTGCATCCACAGATCGTATTAGCTCCTGCGCCGCCAACCGAACCGGCGCAACCGCGCCCCCCATCAGCAGCGCCAAAGCTGTAACCCCAAGAACAAAAACGTGTTTCTCAACGTGCTTCATAGATAATTCCCCCTTCACATGAACATGGCTTTCACCGCATTATCCAGTCTGCTCCCACAACTGCCAATCGTCGGTGTCATCATCACCGGCATCGTCATCGCCCTTGCGCGTTGGGGCAGGCACCCGCGCGTCTCGGCCCTGCTCGTCATTGCCCTTGCGCTAGAGTTGGCCAGCGTCATCATTTACCCCGTGCTAACCACGCTACTCATCGGCCTGGGTTTCAGCACCTCCGACATGGGCACCGCCTTTCTTGTTTTGGGCCTCAGCGGCGGGTTGCTGCGGGCCGCCCTATTGGGGCTAATCTTGTGGGCCGCCTTCGGCTGGCGCACCAACCCTCATGCTCAGTAATCTCAATCTGCTCCTCTGGGTTCTGGGCACCTGGCTGATTGGGTTTGTCGCGCTCCACATTGCATACAAATCCAACGCGGGCCAAATCGCCAAACGCCTGCGTGCCACCGCCTCGGGGCATGTATTGGCCGAGGTGATGGCATTCATCTTCTATGTCGGTATCCCTTTCGCTGCGCTCATCTTCGGTGTGCTGGGCCTAGACCACATGGCGCTGGGCCAAGCTCAACCCGCTGCCGTCATCGGCTTCACTCCCATCGAATGGCTGCGCGGCCTCGGCATCACCCTCGGCACAACTCTCGTCGTCCTCATCGCGCTCTGGCTCATGGCGCGCTCACGCCCCTCCCCCGTAGGAACGGGAGAGGGGATGGGGGGCGTGGGGGCTATCCTCCGCATCGCCCTCTACGCCGAGGTGCATTGGGCCTTTTACCGCAGCCTCGGCGCACAAACCTTCGCCGACCCCTACTGGGGCGCCGTGTTGGGCTTTGGGCTGATTGGCCTGGAGTGGGCGCTACACCCCAACTTCCGCGCCCAGGCCCAATCCACCCACGGCCGCGCCCAACTGGCCTTGCAACTCATATGCCTCATCACCAGCAGCACCCTGTATCTGGGCGCGCAAAATTTGTGGCTCATGATCGCTGCCCACGCACTCATTCTTGCGGCAGGCCAGCGTTGGCTCTTCCCTCATGCTCCAACCCAAAAATCCCAAGACGCTCAGCCCGCTTGACCCACAAGCCTGCCTGCAACTGGCTGATGCGTTGGGCGAGACTTCGCGCACGGCGCTGTCTTACAACGCATTGCGCAGCGGTCAGTGCATCGCGTTTGCAACTAGCCCTCTCCATCAATTCACCGCCGCATCTCGCGCCGCGCCTGCCGCCGCCGTCATCGAACTCAACACCCTGCCCGGCGAACCTGCCGCCTACGCCAGCGATGCAAAAACGCTATGGGCCTTGCTGCAACAACTAGAGGGCTGGCATTGCGTTTGCGCCGAGACCAACTTGGCGCACGAGCTGGGCCAACTGATGCAAGCCGCAGGCCAGCCCATCCGCTACTACCAAGACATTGCCTACACATTGCATCAGTTCACGCCGCAGGTGCACGCGGTGGTGCGCCTGCTCACCTTGCACCATTTGCCGCTGCTGCTGGCCACGCAATCCCTCTCCGCATCAAGTGAGGCGCGACACACCGCCTTGTTGCAACAGGGTCTGGAGGCAGGTGCCATTGTGAATGGCGCATTGGTCGCGCTGGCCGATGTGGATTCGCCCACCGGTCGTTACGCCGAACTCGGTGTCGCCACCGATGAAGCGCACCGCCAGCAAGGCTACTCCACCGCAGCGGCCTCGCTGGTCATTCAGCAAGTGCTGGCGCAAAGCCGCACCCCTGTTTGGAGCACCGGCGAGGACAACTACGCCTCGCAACGCGTGGCCCAAAAGCTCGGCTTCGTCGAATCCCGCCGCAGCCTGTATGTCATCCGCGAAGACCAATCTTTAATTACTAACTCACCTTACGCATTGGAAAACAAGCACTTTTTGACATATTTGTAATTGGATTAGAACTTGTAATCTTGTTTGACAAATCAATAAATTTACG
>JAYTNY010000650.1:0-7503 GCA_043748055.1 Roseobacter sp. | reverse complement strand
CTCTACTTGGCATACGATGTGAGCATCCTGAGCGCAGCGCATTCCGATGCGCGCAGTCGAAGGAGGCGGCTCGTACATCAATCAGGGATTCGCTCTAGTGGCCGAGGAAGCTATGAAAATCATCGTCATCACCGGCAGCACAACGGGCATTGGCCTAGGTCTGGCCCGAGCCTTACTGGCGCGTGGGTGCGCCGTCGTCATCAATGGCCGCAACCAAGCCAAAGTGAATGACACGGTGAGCGCGCTGGCGGCTGAATTTGGCGCAGACCGGGTGCTGGGTGTGGCAGGCGATGTGCGCTGTTACGAGCAGGTGCAGCAGGTGTGGCAAATGGCGTGGCAGCGCTTTGGCTGCATTGATATCTGGATCAACAACGCGGGCACCATCAGCCCGCAAGTGCCGTTTACCCAACAAGACCCTGCCAGCATTAAAGCTGTGGTGGATACGGATTTGACCGGCATGTTGTATGGCGCACATGTGGCCTTGCAGGGCATGCTGCAACAGGGCCACGGCCACATTTACTTTATGGAGGGCTTTGGGCACGATGGCCTGATGCGCAATGGCATGGTGGTATACGGCAGCGCCAAACGTGCGGTGAGCTACTTTACGGCAGCCCTGCTGGCCGAGCTAAAGACCTGCCCGGTGCAGATTGGCACATTGGGGCCGGGCATTGTGCTAACCAATTTGTTGCGCCAGTCCTATCGAGATGGCTCGCTTGAGAATAAGCGTTCTGCCGAGTTGCTCTTTCGGTTTATGGCCGATGATTGCGCGGTGGTGTGCCATTGGCTGGCCGAGCAATTGTTGAGCAACACGCGCAATGGTCGGCGCATTGCTTGGCTGGGGGTGATGCGCGTGGTGCATCACATCATCGCCGGGTTCTTTCGTAAGCCGGTGGTGTTGTAGGCATTCAGGAGTCGGACTCCTGTTGACTCCTATTGAGTTAATTACGAAGTCCAGTGACGGTAAGATCAGTTTCGTAATGACCCTCAATCCCATTCTCTACCTCCTCTCTGGCAACGGCAGCAACGCCGCCTGGTGGGACGATGCGCTGCCGCACTTCGCGCATGTGCAGCCCATCCCAATCGAGCTGCCCGGTAGTGGCAGCAACCCCAGCGACCAACACAAGAACCTCGATCAACTTGCGCGCGCCTTGTTGGCGCAAACCCAATCCGGCCAAACCATTTTTGTGGTGGGCGTGAACGCGTTGGTAGTGTTGCGTGCTTTGGTTTTGCAGCCAGGGCATTTCTCTCGCGTGTTTTTGCTTGCGCCGGTGGGGGCGTTCTTGTGGCAGCGCGGCTTTGTCAAGTTCATGGCGTTGCCACCGCTGCGCAAGCTCAGCTTGTTTTTGTTGAGGCGGCTTCCGAAACTGTTTGCGCGCCGCTTTTCGACCCAGACCTGGACGGATGCGCAGTACCAGCGCATGGCCGAAGGCTACCGCCAGAGCCGCGCCTTCGAGGATTACTTTCGCTGCGTGCAGCCGCATAACTCGCTGGATTTAACCGACTGGATTGAAGAGACACCCATCGAGCTAATTTGGGGCACGCGCGATGCCGTGCTGGATGTAAAGCAAGCCGCCGCCTGGGATTCGATTTTGCCGCGTGCAGATTTAACCGTGACGATTCAAAAAAATTGGGGGCATTACCCGTATATAGACGATCCAAAATCGTTCGTGCAATTCATCGAAGCACGAGTGTTCATCGGCAGGGGCGCAGCATTGCTGCGCCCCTACGAGTTTGGTCACGAGCCAAATTTCAAGGCGCACACCAAAGCAGGCCGATTGAAATTGGCCGAGCTGGCAGGCTTGCCCGTGCCGCCAGCCCTCGCGTTTAGCAACGCTACTTTCAACCAAGGGGATAGCTTCGTGTCGTCGATCGCCTCGGCTTCGAAGCCGCGCCGTCCGTCGTCTTTATTCGCCGTGCGTTCCTCCTCTTTTAA
This sequence comes from Roseobacter sp., assembly GCA_043748055.1. Taxonomy (GTDB): domain Bacteria; phylum Chloroflexota; class Anaerolineae; order J036; family Brachytrichaceae; genus JANMVQ01. Next base: position 5,570 of record JAYTNY010000650.1, on the reverse strand, counting down.
CGAAGACAAAATTGACGCCAGCAATGCAGGCCGCTATCACACCTTTCTGCGCGTGCCGCCCAGCGAGATCAAGGCCCGCGTGCGCGAGTTGTTGGACTATGGGTTAGACGAAGTGGTGGTGCAGCCGTTCATCGAACCCAAAGCCAGCGGCGTGGCGTTTGTGCGGCACATTGGTGCAGAGATCGAATGGGTCGAGGGCCATCTTGAACATCTGGTGAACGGCACAAAGATGCCGCAACGTCTGGTGCTTTCGCGGCTAGGTGGGGAGTGGGAGATGATGATGGGGGGAGTGGGTGACAAGGTGACAAGGCGAGATTCACCCCCTCACCCTGTCACCTTGTCACCCGCTCCCTTTCCCCTCTATCAACTCAACACTTTCCTCCAGCGCTGCATCGCCGCCTTCCACTACGCCCACAGCGATATTGAATGGGCCTGGGACGGCGAGCAATTCTGGCTGTTGCAACTGCGACCTGTGACGAAGTACGCCTGGCACCGCTGCCTGAACAGCGCCAACATGGATGAGATTTTGCCCAAGCAAGTGAGCCGCGTGATGGAGTACGCGCAACGCCGCTCGGCAGAAACGATCTCGCGCGCCTATGCTCTGTGGGACACGCGTGTGCTGAACGACAACGAGCCGTTTAGCGCCTTGTTCGAGGACGCCAGCTATATCAACTTCGATCTTTTTCTCTCGCGTTTTTTTGATTGGGGGTTGCCCAGCTCGTTGTTTAGTGGCGAGATTGGCGGCGCAGTGCCGAAGATCGCGTTCAACCCGATCCAGTTTCTGCGCAGCGCGCCCATGCAGCTAACCATGTTGCGCAAAAGCCGCGCCGAGTTGTTGAAGATTGAAGCGCAGTTGCGCGAGTTCGAGTTGGAGTTTGAGGGGATTCGGAACACGAAGAAGCGAAGAACCGAAGTAGAAGAAGAAGAAAATTCTTCGGTTCTTCGCTTCTTCGTGTTGAATGAAAAGAGTAAAGAAGATGCGCTCGTGACTTGGTTTGTGCGTTTCTACACGTTTATTGTGCAGACGAATTTGTTTATCACGGCGGCCCTCACCAGCAGCGGCGGCAGTGGGCTGAGCAAGGCGCACACGGTTTACGCTGAGGTGAACCCAAGCGATTTCCCGCATCGCGTGCCCTTCGAGAGCGACCCGGCCACGCCGCGCCGTGCATCCGAAGAGAAGCCGTTGTTGCCGTTTCCGGCGTGGAATACGTTCACGCACGCGTGGCATGGGCTGGGCTTGCCGGGTTTGGGTGGGCGCTACTTCGAGGTGCGCGAGTGGTTTCGAGATTCGCATGCGCGGCTGTTGCACCGCTTGCACAACGAGCTACGCGGGAGCGAGTGGCTCACGGTATACCCATCCCCCCGCACCCGCAGCGGCACGTTTTGGCAAGATGGCGTACTGTTTGGCGACACGGACATAGGCCAGCACGATCTCTCGTTCGTCATCTACCCCGGCAGTGCCGAGGGCGTTGTGGGCCAAGACATTTTGATTGTGGACTCGTTGGATAGCGGGCAATACGAGCGCTATAAGCTGGCGCGTGCCGTCATTGCGCGCACCGGTGGCAGGCTCTCGCACGGGGCCACGCTGCTGCGCGAACTTCGGAAGCCTTCTGCGGTTATCCCCGATGCCAATAAAGACGGTCAGCTAAATGGCAGCAAAGTTCGCTTTGAAAATGGGCGCATCGTGACTTAAACTGCGCTGATCTAGGTTTACGACAAATCAGTTCCAGGAGGAACAAACAACATGGGCAGAAATAATTCGGACCGAAACATAGACAACGCCGCAGAAGATATTCTGAACAGCATTACGGGTGGGCAAGCGCAACCGCAAACGCCGCAGCAAGAAGATAACCCGATTGGCGATATTTTGGGCAGCGTGCTGGGCGGCGGGCAACAACAAACCCCGCAGCAACCACAGCAAGCCGACAACCCCATCGGCGACATCTTGGGCAGCATTCTGGGCGGTGGCCAACAGCAGCCGCAACAACGCCAAGCGCCGCAACAGGCTGAGAATCCCATCGGCGACATCTTGGGCAGCATTTTGGGTGGCGGGCAGCAGCAGCAACAACGCCAAGCGCCGCAGCAAGCCGAGAATCCCATCGGCGACATCTTGGGCAGCATTTTGGGTGGCGGGCAGCAGCAGCCCCAACAACGCCAAGCGCCGCAGCAAACCGATAACCCGATCGGCGACATCTTGGGCAGCATCTTGGGTGGCGGGCAGCAGCCGCAACAACGCCAAGCGCCGCAGCAAGCCGAGAATCCCATCGGCGATATTTTGGGCAGCATCTTGGGTGGCGGGCAGCAGCAGCCGCAACAACGCCAAGCGCCGCAACAGGCCGAGAATCCCATCGGCGATATTTTGGGCAGCATCTTGGGTGGCGGGCAGCAACAACAGCAACCACAAGCCCCGGCAGCCAATGATCCGCTGGGTGGCATCTTGGGCAGCGTGTTGGGCGGAGGCAGCAGCGGCAATATTCTGCTGGATGCACTAGGCGCAGCGATTGGCAGTGGCGTGGGCGGCGGTGGTGTGCTAGGTGCAGGTGCCAGCGCTGCAGGCAACAAAGTGCTGTCGCCCATCGCCGATATTTTGTCGCAGAAGCTCGGCATCCCCAAGACCATTGCGATGATGATTGTGAGCTTTGCGGCGACCAAGCTGTTGAAGGGTGCGTTGGGTGGCAACGCGCAAGGCAAGCGCTTTGCCGATGTAGTGGACCCACAGTTGTTTGGAGCGATCACCAGTGGCCAGGCCACCCAGCGCTACATTCGCAACACCGGTATGGTGGATGAGGCGATGCGCGAGACCGGCCTCGACCGCGCCACAGCGACCAAGAGCTTGCAGATGGTGTTTGACCAGTTCGGTCAGCAGTTGAAGTAGCGCTCGAGCAAGTTTCGTTCGGTCTAGTGTTCAACCCCCGATCCCTAAAGGGGAGTTGTAGAGAAAATCTACGACTCCCCTTTACGGGTCGGGGGTTCTGTTTTTATTGCGTAGAATCACGCCCGATACCTATGAATTACCAGGAAATAGAAGCCCAACATACCAGTGGCGTATACCCCAAGCGCGATTTGACGATTGTGAAAGGCAAAGATGCCACTATGTGGGATGAGGCAGGCCGCGAATACATAGACTGCGTGGGCGGGCAAGGCGTGAACACATTGGGCCATGCCAACGCCGCCGTGGGCGCAGCCATTGCCGAGCAGGCCATGACCATGATTAACTGCCCGGAGATTTTTTACAACGACCAGCGTGCGTTGTTTTACGAGGCCTTGCTCAGCGTGGTTCCTGCCGGGCTAAATCGCTTCTTCCTCAGCAACAGCGGCGCGGAGAGCATGGATGGCGCGATGAAGTTTGCGCGCGTCAGCACAGGCCGCAAGCAATTTGTGGCAGCGGTGCGCGCCTTTCATGGCCGCACCATGGGCGCACTCACCGCAACGTATGAGCCGAAATATCGCGAGCCATTTTTGCCGCTCATCGAAGGCCTTAGCCACGTGCCTTACAACAATTTGGAGGCGATGGACAAAGCCATCAACGAAAACACTGCTGCCGTTATTTTGGAGGCGGTGCAAGGCGAGGGCGGTGTGCATCCCAGCCAAGACGAGTATTTGCGCGGCGTGCGCGAACTTTGCACCCAACGCGGCGCGTTGCTGATTATTGACGAAGTGCAAACCGGCTTCGCCCGCACCGGCAAGTGGTTTGCCTGCCAGCACAGCAGTGTGCTGCCGGATATGTTAACCATGGGCAAAGCCATCGGTGGCGGCGTGCCGATGGGCGGCATTGCGATGGCCGACACCGTGAAGAACGTGGGCCCCATGACGCATGGCAGCACCTTCGGCGGCAACCCGCTGGCGTGCGCGGCGGGCATCGCTAGCATTAGCGAGATGAAGCGCTTAGACCTGCCAACGCAGGCCGCCGAGAAGGGCGCATACTTTATGGAGCGGCTTGAGGAGATCAATGCGCCGGTCATCCGCGAAGTGCGGGGGCGGGGCTTGTTGATTGGGGTGGAGTTGAAGACAAAGGTTGGCCCCTACCTAAAGGCGCTGCAAGCGGAGGGTGTTCTCGCGTTGCCTGCCGGTTTGCAAGTGCTGCGCTTTCTGCCGCCCGCCATCATCAGCAAAGCGCAGATTGACACGGTGATTGAAAAGACAGCGAAGGTGTTGGCTTAAAGAGATTAGAGATTGGAGATTTAGCTCTAATCTCTAATCTCTAATCTCTAAATGATCGAACTATTAGAGCAGTGCGTTCGCATCCCCTCGCTCAGCGGACAAGAGCAGCGCGTGGCCGAATTTTTGCGCGACGAAATGCTATCGCGTGGCTTCGACAAAGCCTTCGTGGATGAGTCTGGAAGCGCCGTCGGCATCATCGGCAACGGCCCCAAGCAACTGGTGATGCTGGGCCACATGGACACAGTGGGCGGCGATGTGCCAGTGCGCTACGAAGACAACAAGTTATATGGTCGCGGCACAGTGGATGCCAAAGGCCCGTTGTGTGCATTTATCCTCGCTGTTGCCCAAGCGCGCCAAATAATAGCCAATAGCCAATGGCAAATAATCGTGATCGGTGCCACCGAAGAAGAAGCCGCCAGCAGCCGTGGCGCGCATTATGCGGCGACGCAGTATCAGCCGGAGTTGTGCATCATCGGCGAGCCGAGTGGCAGCGATGGGATTACGTTGGGCTACAAGGGGCGCTTGCTGGCACGGGCGCATTTTGAGCAGGCCATTGCGCACACCTCGCGCCCAGAGCCGACATCGAGCGAGCAAGCGGTGAACTTCTGGAACTGGGCCAAACAATTTGCCGAGGGCTACAACGCCGACAAGCCCAAGATGTTTGACCAAGTGATGCCCGGCCTGCGCAGCATCAAAAGTGGCGACAACGGCTTGCGCGAGTGGTGCGATGTGACGATTGGGCTGCGTTTGCCGCTGACGTGCGGGCCAGATGAAATTGTGCAACGCTTTAGCGCGCAGTTTGATTTGATGGGCGCGGACGAAGGCTGCGAGCTGACGTTCTTTGGCTCGGAGCAAGCCTATCGCTCCTCCAAAGACACCGTGCTGGCCCGCGCGTTTGTGGATGCCATCCGCGAAGAAAAACTGCGGCCTGTGTTTAAGGTAAAAAGTGGCACAGCCGATTTCAATATTCTTGGGCCAGCCTGGAATTGCCCCATCGTCGCCTATGGCCCTGGCGATTCCGACCTCGATCACACCCCCATCGAACATGTTGAGATTGACGAGTTTGAGCGCGGTGTGCGTGTGCTAACACGCGTGTTGCGCGCTTGCATTTTGTTGTAGAGACGCGCTGCGGCGCGTCTTTTCACTCAGCATTTGCTCAGCGGCGCGTGACACAGTTGCTGCCTTGTTCAGACCTGTCAGGTGGCGCAGTCACGTTCTAACTCGATTGCGTTCTACTGCGCCACCTGACAGGTCTGCATCGGTTCGCAGTTGAGTTGGGAGAACAAAACAAAATGAAGTTGGAAATTAACGGCAAAGAGTACGACGTTGAAGATACCCCTGAGCGCATGTTGCTATGGGTGGTGCGGGATGAGTTGGGCCTGAGCGGCACCAAATTTGGCTGCGGCGCA
>JAYTNY010000649.1:0-3239 GCA_043748055.1 Roseobacter sp. | reverse complement strand
GCGAAAGCCCCACAGCGAGGGCAGAAGATACACAAGCCCGCTGGAAAGCAACATGCCGCCCACCGTGGCGCGGTCGTGCGCAATCATGGGGATTAGGCGCGGGCTGGCGCTTTGCAATAGCTCGGCGCTGGTGCGCATGAAGTTCAAATCTTCGGGCACAAACACGGCACCGATGCCCACCAGCGAGATAGCAGCGCCCGCGCCCAGCAAGCCCAATCCAAACAAGACCCAACACAGTTGGCCCCACAGCCCGATGCGCCATGCGGCGTCCTCGCGCAGGGCAGGTTGCGGCACATGCTGAGGTGGCTTGAGTTGTGAGCGCGTGCCCGCAATTAAAAACTGCGCCAGAACGGCGGTGACAAAGCCATGAAATGGCTCGAAGTAGCCGAAGCCGAGAAACAGAAAGAACGACAGCATGCCGGTGAGTGCGGAGACTTGGATGGTGCCCTCGGCCCAGTGCCAGCCACGCCGTGCGCCAAAGAATGCCAGCCCAGAATAGGCAATACCCACAGTTGCCATGATGCCTGCCAGCGTGATGCGGTCGTGCACCAAAAAATTGAGCAAGTGCGGATTAACAGCGTGTAGCTCGGCTTTGCTTAGGCCCACGAATACTTCATCGTAGGGCAGCACCACGCGGCCAATGGCGATGAACGCGGCCAAACCGCTGCCAACCAGCATGGCCAAACCCAGCAGCAAAAACCACAGCCAAGATTGCTTTAGTACGTCTCGCTGCGGGTCGCTTTCAAACAAGTCTGTTTCGATGGGGATCTGGGTGGCGGTGAGTTGCTGGTGCATGAGGGCATCATCGATGCGCTTCACCAGCCCCGGCCCGCTGAAGACCAAGCCGCTGTCGGCCTGGATGATGTTGGCCCCGGCGTTCAGCAACGCGAGGGCATCTGCGGGTTGATGCACGCCGCCGGTTGCGATCAGGGTCAATGAATCTCCGAACGCAGCGCGCAACTGCGAGGTGACTGCGAGAACGTTGGGTAACACCGATGGCGCAAATGTTTGTTGCCCTTCCACACCCAGAGTCCCATCCACGAGAATACCTGCGCAACCTGCCGCCAGCGCAGTGCGAACAAGCTGTGTGCATTGATCTATGGGCAGCGTTGCGTTGAGCACACCAAACACAGGCGCGCCCTTGGCTGCCACAACTAACGCTGCAAAATAAGCCATGTCCTCAAGCACAATCGAGAACGCGGAAACTTTGCTGCGCAGTGAGTGAACCAAACTTTCGATTTCGTTTATGTGATCGGGCTGCAAACGCGCCATCGTCACCACGCGGCGGTCTCGGCGTTTGGGGAGGCGGGCGGCCACATCTATTGCAGCGAGCCGGTGAGTGCCGTGCCACGCCAGCGATTGTGTTGCGGGGTTGCGGCTGAGGGCGGTGAGAGAGTGCGTCGTTAGGCCGACTGGGCCGACCTCGATGAGCCCAACGCCAAACCGTGTGAGCGCTTTGGTTGCGGTGGCGTTCATATCCAGCCCCAACCCAAAACCGACGGGTGTCCAAAAGGTGAGGCCCGCCCGATGCAGTATCAGCCGGGCATCGGGCACCATGTGGCCGAGGATGTCGATCACATATTTGCCGCCGGGTAAGCGGGCGATGCCGCCTATGAGACCCAGCGCCAGATCACGCGATTTTTTAGGTGGCAGTGCAAATAAGAGCGGCTGAGAGAGGGTGCGATAAAACCAATCGGGCATGATGTGTGCTTGATGCTATTTGATGTTTGCGGCGCGCAGTGCAAGTTTTGTGAGCAATTTGTGAGGCATCAAAACAACGGTGCGATTACACCCAATTGCATCAGCCCGATTAAGACGGCCTGCAACACCAACTGATGCACCAAGTAAATGACGAGGGAATGCCGCCCCAAAAAGCGCAACGCACGCACGGGCGCGCTGCCACCTAACTCTGGCAAATCAAACTTGCGTGCGCCGTTCGCATAGGCACTCTTGCCAAAAGCCACGCCCAGCAAGGCCACGCCAAACCAGGGCAGCAATGGGTAATAGTCCACCATGCCCAAGCCGCGCGGCACGAGGCCGAAGGGCAGCAGCCATTCTGATGGGCCAGGCAGGCCGCTGAAGTAGGTGCCCAATGCGATGAACCCAAGCCCGATCAGCGCCACCAGCAGGGCAGGCAGGCGCATGAAGAAGAAGGCCAAAATAATAGCGACGCCCGCGTGGTGCAAAATGCCAAAGCGTACCCACTCATCGGGGACGAAAAAATAGGTGCCGATGGAAACCAGCAGGCCACAGCCAAAGGTTGTTAACCCGCGCTTAAGGGTTCGCCACCACGGGCTGATGCCCTTTGCCACCATGCGGCTGTAATCCAACGTAGCCGAGAGGCCGAGCACGAAGATGAACGTGCTACCGATGCCGCGTGCGAACAGTTGCCAAGCTGGGCCGACGACATCCTGGTAAGTGAGGCGATAGAACCACAAGTCCCACATGAAGTGGAAGAAGGCCATAGCCACGACGGCGAGGCCGCGCAGGGCATCTACTTCCCATAGACGCGTGCCGATTTTGGGGATTTCGGATTTACGATTTACGATTGGTGTCACGAGCTAATCGTAATTCGTAAACCTGAAATCGTAAATTGACATGAGATATTCAACGCAGATACAAATTCGCAGCGCTTTTGAGACTGGGCCCGATGGCAGCCTGCACCATGCCAATGTGGTGCGCATTGCCTTGCAGGCAGGCTATTTGGTAACCGATGCGCTGGGCATGACGACAGAATTTTTTACAGCCAACGGCACGACGATTATTTTGCGTGGCGTGCATGTGGAATTTGAGATCCCCACCCGCGACAACGAAACGCTAACCCTGACGACATGGCTGACGAACGCACGGCGTTTTCGCGGCTTCCGCCAGTTGCAGATGATGGGCGACGATGGCCGCAGTGTTGCCAACGTGCGGCTGGATTGGGTGTATTTGAACCTAACGACGCAGGCCCCGGCCCGCTTCCCCCCGGAGATGCTGACGCGCATTGGCGATGAAACCGAAAGCGCGTGCAAGCATGACTGGGTGGTGGGTGAGCTGCTGGGTGAGCGACATGTGGCTTCGCGCGTGGCCGAGCATCACGAGATTGACATCAACAACCATGTGAACACAGCGGTGTATGTGGAATGGCTGGAGCAGGCCTGGTGCGAGGCGACGGGCCAAATGCCCGCTGCGATTGCCGGGCATCACACCGAGTTTTTGCGCTCGGCGGTGGCGGGCGATGTGGTGAAGATTGAGAC
>JAYTNY010000648.1:0-2144 GCA_043748055.1 Roseobacter sp. | reverse complement strand
TTTGTTGGGGCGCGGCTCAAAGTGAACAATATCTGATTCTTCGCTGTAGTGGAATAAACGCGGAGTCATCGCAATTTCACAACCGATTCAGAGCTTTATCGTAGCAGGTGCCTGGCACCTCGTCAGGTATCGCCTACCACCGCACCTGCCCCTCGCCTTCGCACACCCACTTGTAGCTCGTCAGTTCGCGCAGGCCCATTGGCCCGCGCGCGTGTATGCGCTGGGTGCTCACGGCCACCTCGGCCCCCAGGCCAAACTGCCCGCCATCGTTAAAGCGCGTGCTGCAATTCACAAACACCCCGCACGAGTCCACCTCGTTCAAAAACCGCGCAATATTCGCCGCGTTCTGCGAGACGATGCCGTCGCTGTGTTCCACCGAATGCGCGTGAATAAAGTCAATGGCCTTATCCAGCGAATCCACCACACGCACGCCTGCAATGAGCGCCAGCCACTCGATGTCCCAATCGCCTTCGCTGGCGCGAGAGATGAGGGCTGCGGGCTGCGGGCTGAGGGCTGAGTAAGCCCGCTCATCACAGCGCAACTCCACGTTCTTCTCGGCCATCTTCTCCGCCATCTTGGGCAAAAAGGCTTGGGCGATGGCGGCGTGAACCAGCACCGTACCCAGCGAATTGCATACGCTGGGTTTGCTGGTCTTGGCGTTGAAAAGAATTTCGATAGCCTGTGCTTGATCAGCACTCTCATCCACAAAAATATGGTTGATGCCGATGCCGCCGGTGATGACCGGAATATTGCTGTTCTCGCGGCACAGCTTGTGCAACGCCTCGCCACCGCGCGGAATAATCAAGTCAACGCAATCGTGCAGCTTCAGCAATTCCAGGATGCGGGCGCGGTCGGTGTCCTCCACCCCTTGCACGGCGTGCAAGGGCAAACCGCTAGCTTGCATGGCGGTGTGAACCACGCTGAGCAAAGCCTTGTTACTGTGCGCGTTGTCGCTGCCGCCACGCAAAATGGCCGCGTTGCCGCTCTTCAGGGCCAACGCCGAAATGTCGGTGGTCACATTGGGACGGCTCTCGTAAATGACGCCCAACACGCCGAGCGGAATTCTGCGCTTGTGCAGGCGCAGGCCATTGGCGAGGGTGCTGTGGTCAAACTGTTCGCCTACCGGTTCAGGCAGCGCCGCCACGCCCAGCACATCATCGGCCATGCTGCGCAAACGGGCGGGCGAGAGCGTGAGCCGATCTACAAAATACGGCTCCACATTGCGTGCTTGCGCGTTCGCCACGTCAATGGTGTTGGCTTGCAAAATGGCGTCGGTGCAGGTGATGAGGCCCTCGGCAATGTTGCGCAATGTGATGTCCTTGCGCTCAGTAGAAATTCGGGCCAGTAGTTTGGATGCGGCTTTGGCCTGTGCGCCAATCTGCTGCATAGAGAGAAAATCCATGCGGCGATTATAGGGACGCTGCAGGCAGGGGTCGCCGCAGATGAGGATGCATAACAGAAAAGGGGCGAAATGTGGGGCATGACAGAGGAAGAACTGAGAAGGGGCACTGCTGGTGGCAGCAGAAGCAGAGGCAGAAGCAGAGATAGACGCAATCGTGGGATGGGAAGCGGAGCAAGCAACGTTAACGCTGACGGAGATAGAAGAGAAACTAGCGACCGTTTGCATAGACTTTGCATAGTTATTTAATAACAATCTTACAGAATCACAACAAACATGTCATTCATCGATCAGATTCACACCTATGCAATACCTACAATATTTCTAAAGCATGATTGACACACTTGTTCCACTGATTACAATCGCCGCAACCTTAGCGCAAGATAAGTCCGAACTGAGTTGAGGGGCTTGGTTCAACCGTCTAATTGCGCAAACTTCGCACAAACTTTGTGCAATTGCTTTTGTAAACACATTGTGTAGTAATGGAGGAATATTCATGCGTGAACCCCAACTTAGCAGCCAAAAAAACAAGCTAATTCTTCGTCTATTGCTCGGCTTGTGCGTGCTCGTCGGCATCGGCGTGGCCGCGCCGGTCTCGTCTCGGCTGCTGGCCGAGAGCACCACCGCCGCCCCAGCCAGCGGCCAACTACTCGCCACTGGCGATCCACTCGTTGTCACTTTGCCCCCCAAAGCCACCGCCGAGGTCTCGGTCAACGGCTTTTGTCTCAATCGTGGCTTCCCCTTC
>JAYTNY010000647.1:0-3773 GCA_043748055.1 Roseobacter sp. | reverse complement strand
TCATCGGTTGCGGCTTTGGCAACCGGTGGTACGTCTGGCACTGCGGTTTGGCCGGATGGCGTTTGTGCCGGTTTTGCGGTGGGTGTGGCCGCACCGCTGCAAGCCGCCAACGCCATCGCGCCCAATCCCGTTGCCCCAACTTTGAGCAATTTGCGCCGCGAGAGATACACCTGCTCCGGCGTGATCTCGGATGATTTGATAGTCGACTTAAAGAAACGATTCATGTTGCAACCTCGCTCTAATTAACTGTTGAAAAGGCTATTGGTAGCCGCAGCCTTCAACCTGCGGCTACCATGATTGACACAGACATCCTATCGGCAATATCTTAAAAATGCGTGACTGTTCGTCTTTCTTCGTATCTCTTCGCACCCCTTTGCGATTCTTCGTGGCTCATCAGTCTCCGCCAGTGCTAAACTCGTTACAGCATGGCCCAATCAATATCTGCAACACAACCAGCCCCCTTCGATGACCTCACCCAACTCCTCCGCGACAAATTTGCCCTCGAAGGCTTTCGCCACGGCCAACGCGATGCCATTGACCCGATCTTGCAAGGCAAAGACACGCTCGTCGTCATGCCCACCGGCAGCGGCAAATCGCTGGTCTACCAGTTCAGCGCCATGGCCTTGCCTGGCACCGCCCTCGTCATCTCGCCGCTGATTGCATTGATGAAAGACCAGGTAGACCATCTGCAAAGCGATGGTATCCCCGCCACCTTCATCAATAGCTCGCTGTCTACAAATGACCAAGAGCGCCGCCTGGAGCAAATGCTGGCAGGCCGCTTCAAGCTCGTCTATGTCGCCCCCGAACGCTTACGCAACCCGCAGTTCGTGGCCGCGCTCAACCAGATGAAAATCTCGTTGCTGGCCGTGGACGAAGCGCACTGCGTCTCGCAATGGGGCCACGACTTCCGGCCCGACTACTTAAACATTCACGCCGTGCGCGCCAAAATTGGCTCACCCACCACCGTTGCCCTCACCGCCACCGCTACGCCCGAGGTGCAAATCGACATCCTGCACCAGTTGCAGATGCGCGAGCCGCGTGTCGTCGTCACCGGCTTTGCCCGGCCCAGCCTCGTCTTTCACGTCCGCTACACGCCCGATCTGCGGGCTAAGCAAGCCGCCATCCGCAAGGTGTTGGGCACGGTCAAAGGTGCAGGCATCGTCTACGTCGGCACCCGCCGCGAGGCCGATGAACTGTCGGCCTCGCTGGAAGCCGAATACAAAGTGCCGACGATGGTCTACCACGGCGGCATGGAGCGCCAGGCCCGCAGCCTGGTGCAAGATGCTTTTATCAGCGACCCCAACGCCGTGCTGATTGCGACAAATGCCTTTGGCATGGGCGTAGACCGGCCCGATGTGCGCTTTGTCATCCACTACAACATCCCCGGCACGCTGGAGGCGTATTACCAGGAGGCAGGCCGCGCCGGGCGCGATGGCCGATCTGCCCAGTGCATGTTGCTATACGCCCCACAAGACCGCAACCTGCAAGAGTGGTTTATTGACAACGACGCGCCCTCGCGCACGGAGTTGGCCGCCATGCACAAACTGATCGAGGCGCATGTCAAAGAAGACGGCATCGCCAAAGTATCGGGCGATGATATTTTTCGCGCCACCCGCATTCAGGAAGTCAAAATGCGCGTTGGCCTCTCGCAGTTGGAAAAGAACAAGGCGCTGGTTCGCTTGCGCGATGACACCTACGGCATGCACTTCAACGTGGCCGAGTTGCCCGAAGCCACGCTCGACGCCATCATGACCGATGTGCAAGAGCGCCGCAGCCGTAAGCGCGGCCAGCTCGACAAAATGGTGAACTATGCCGAGACGACGACGCGCTGCCGCCAACAAATGTTGGTGGAGCATTTCGGCGACACCAGTCCTGTAAATGCCAAGCCTTGTTGCGATTGGCACGTGCGCGAATCGCGCGGCGAGCCGCACCCTGAATTTCCTAAGCTGGGCGATCTGATTGCGCAGCAGCGCAAGCTGGCGGGTGATGGTGCCGACAAGGTGGACACGTTGACGATTACGGCCGTCTTATTCGCCGAAGGGCTAAGTGCGCGCGAAGTGGCGGGCAAGCGCGGCTTGGTGGTCAGCACCATCTTCATGCACGCCGCCGACCTCATCAAACAAGACCGCCTGCAACTGCGCCAAGCCGTAACCGAAGACCACGAGAACGCCATTCGCCAAGCCATTACCGCCGCTGGCTCGCTCGAAAAGCTCGCGCCCATCAAAGATGCGCTACCGCCGAACTTAGCCAAAGTGATTGACTACGGCGAGATTCGATGTGTGTTGGCGCAGGTGCAGAAAGAAACGGGACAGACTAGCACCGAAATCGTGACCTGACAGGTTTTCTGAAACCTGTCAGGTCTAGCCGCAAGCCAAACTCGCTGGTCTAGACCCGGCAGGTTGGTACCGACGGTATAAGTAGCGCAGCGTTCAAACCTGCCCGGTCAGCGTTTCGCTTCGTAAGCCTTCGCCAGCAATTCCACCGTGTGCAGCACCGGCAGCGCATGCCCTTGTTTCTTTAAGCTGGATTTAAGCTGCACCAGGCAACCGATGTTGCCGGTTGCCACGGCATCGGCCTGCGTTTTAAGCACATTGCGGGCCTTGCGTTCGCCCAGGGCGTTGGCGGTTTCAGGCTGCTCGATGTTGTAAGTGCCTGCACTGCCGCAGCAAATCTCGCCTTCGGGAATTTCCAGCAGTGTTACGTTGGGGATGGCTTTGAGCAAGCGTCGTGGTGCGCCCACCACGCCTTGCGCGTGCGCCAGATGGCAGGCATCGTGGTAGGCCACACGCATGGCTTGCGGCAGCGGCTTGGGCTGGATGAGGCCGAGGTTGTCCAGAAACTCGCTGATGTCCATCGTCTTCTTGGCGAAGGCGCGGGCACGTTCTTCATGCGGCGTGCCTTTGAACAGCAAGCCATACTCCTTCATGCCGCTGCCGCAACCGGCGGCGTTGGTAATCACGGCATCAATATCTTTATCTTGCGGGAAGGCGTTGAGATTGATCTCGGCCAGCGCCCGCGCACTATTCGCATCGCCGGTGTGCATGCCCAGCGAACCGCAGCAGCCTTGCCCACGCGGAATCACCACCTCCACGCCGTTGGCCGCTAACACTTTTAGCGTGGCCCAATTGATTTGCGGCGCGAGAACTTGCTGTACACATCCCGCCAACAAAGCCACCCGCGCACGCCGCACGCCTGTTGCGGGGTAAATCTCTGGTAACGCTTCTCCACCGCTGGGCAACCCATCTGGCACCAACGCCAGCATAGCCCCCAACTGCGCCGGAAATAATTTGGCAAATGGCTTTGCCCACTGTCCCAATGCCGAGGCCAGCTTGAAGCGGGCCGGGTAGGGCAGGATGTTGCGTACTAACGCCCGCGCAAGTTTGTCCAATGCGTCGCGTTTGCGCTGCGGTTCGGCGTAGGCGCGGAACGAGGTGATGAGTTCGCCATACGGCACGCCGCTGGGGCAAGCCGTCACGCAGCCGAGGCAGCCCAAGCACCTATCGATGTGTTCCTGCGCCTCGGCCAGCGGCAGCTTGCCCTCCAATACGTCGCGCATCAGCACAATGCGGCCTCGCGGGCTGTCCATCTCCTCGTTCATGATTAAGTAGGTGGGGCAGGCCGCCAAACAAAAACCGCAATGCACACAGGTGGAAACAGCGTGCGCCATCTCCTCGGCTTGCGGCATGCCAATCTGGTCGATGGGGATTGTGTGTTGCATGGGGTTAAGGCGTGATGCGTGTTGCGTCTTGCGTTGGGTTAAGTGTTGCCCAACG
>JAYTNY010000646.1:0-2813 GCA_043748055.1 Roseobacter sp. | reverse complement strand
TTTCTGAACCGCAGCCCGCTCGTACTCATCCGCGCCGACAAAACAACGCAATGGCACTACGGCGATGGCATCCGCGTCTTCGGCCTCATCGATGCGCCCTTCGTCTCTGCCGAGTTCGATTACCGCGCCTATTTAGCCCGCAAAGGTGTGCGCACCTGGCTACCGAGGCCCGACCGCATCGAGATGCTGGATACCCATCAGGGCAACACCTTCTGGGCCACCCTGTACACCCTCAAAGACGCGCTGCGCCGCGCCAGCCAGCGCGTTATGCCCTCGCCAGAGTCGGCCTTGCTCAACGGCATTTTGATCGGTGATGACAACGAAATTCCGCCCAACATTCAAGAGGCCTTCCGCCGCACCGGCACCTCGCACATCGTCGCCATCTCTGGCTTCAACGTCAGCATCGTCATCGCCCTTGTCATTCCAATGCTCAGTCAGTTGCTCAACAAACGCCGCGCTGCGCTCGTCGCCATCCCGGCCATCGTGTTGTATGTGTTGTTGGTGGGCGCGTCGGCCTCGGTCGTTCGGGCTGGGGTGATGGCGATCCTCGCGCTCATCGGCCAATTGCTGTGGCGGCGCGGCTTCACGCTCAACACGTTGTGCGCCGCCGCCTTCATCATGTTGCTCATGGACCCGCAAACGTTGTTCGATGCTGGGTTTCAACTCAGCTTTATGGCCACGCTGGGGCTGGTGTTGTATTCCGACAAGCTGGAAGGAGCCACCCAACGCTGGCTGGCCAACAAGCTGCCCAGCGAACGTTTGCAAAAGCTAGCGGGCGTTCTCAGTGGCCTCGTGCTGGTCACGCTGGCCGCGCAGATCACCACGCTGCCGTTGTTGCTCAGCTACTTCAAACAGCTCTCGCTGGTGACGTTGCTGGCAAACGTGCTGGTGCTGCCGTTGCAACCACCTGCCATGATTTTGGGCGCGGTCGCCAGCAGCTTTGGCGCCATTGCCAACGTATTGCCCGCGCTGCAACCGCTTGCGCCCATTGTGGCCTGGCCCGCTTACGCTTTTCTCACCCTCACCCTGCGCATCATCGAGTGGCTGGGCGCGTGGCCCTTTGCCAGCGTGCCGTTCTATGGCTTTGGGGATGGGGCCACCGTGGCGTATTACGCGGCCTTGCTGGTCGTCACCTCCGTCATCGCTCAGCCGTCCGACACGCGCCAAGACTTATTCACGCTGTTGCGCCGCCGCTGGGTGCGCAACGGCTTGCTTGCGGCGTTGGTCGTGGGCATCGTCATCGCAGGGGTGGGGTGGTATCAACGCCCGGATGGCAAACTGCACGTCACTTTCAGCGGCAACGGCGCCTTTGTGCAAACGCCTGCGGGCCAGCAGATTGTGTTTGCAGGCAGCACCGTGTTGGCCCCCATGGGCCGGGCTATGCCGATGTGGGATCGCACGGTCGAACTGCTCATCGTGCCGCAACGCGATGAGCGCGCCCGCGCCGAGGCCTTGCCCATTGTGCAGCGTTACAGCATCGGCCAACTCATCCTGCCCGCAGGCAACGACGACCCCACGCCCGCGCTAGACGCATGGAATGCCGAGGTGCAAAAGCAAGTCGCGTCTGTCATCACCCCCACCCGTAGCCAGGATGGCCAGCAGATTGAGTTAGAGCCGGGCCTCACCCTCCTCGTGCAAACCGAGCTGGGCGGCGCCGTCGGCCTCAAGCTCATTTATGGCGAGGTGACATTTGACCTGATCGGCAACGCCCGCCCCATCCGCGAGACGCTGAGCAAAGGCGCGGTGCTGTTCATGTCCCCTCGCGCCGCCGATGCCGAGATGCTGAACGCCGTTGGCCCGCGTTGGGTGATTTGGGCCGACGCGGGTGGCCGCGCCCCAAGCGGCCTCGCGCCTGCCCTCAAAACCCTGGCGCTGAAAGACGTGGGCGTGGTGGAGTTTGTGAGCGACGGGAAGGGCGTGACGGTGCGGCAGTAGGGGCGGGAGATGAGGGCATGGTTAGGGCGAGATAGTGCCTTGAGCCACAACGTTAATGACATTAGGCGGAACGACTGCATTACCCGTGGAGATATCTCGCCAATTCAAAGTTGTTGTGTAAACCTGCCCCGGAGACATTACGGCGACAACACTACTTCCACTGCATCTTCCATAAGTGCAAATGTAAAAGTTGTCTTTGCTGAAGTCTGTGGCAAACGACCACACTTCTATATGCACATTGTAAAGAGCTTGTGCATGATTGTTGCGAACAGTGACAGTTACTGTGGTTCCTGGCAAATCTTGCCCAACTAAAACTAGCCTACTAGTTGTCACAGATTCGATTTGCAGGTTTCTGAAACGCTCGGATGTGTCTACTGTTGTAGTGAGTACATCAATAGTAGTCGGAAATTCTTGTGGGTTAAACGCACCGAATACACCAGGGTCAAAACGGTAGATGTTGAGTTGTCCTGGTAAAGTCGCCGGAATAATTGCTTTTTGTTGAATCTCTCGAATAAGCTGATTGTTTTTGTAAACCCTCGCACGCAAAATGACATCTCCGAAAGGTACATTGATTTCATTGCGAATCTCTGCCGCGACGAGGAGAAGAAAATCTCTGCCTCCTGCGGATGCGTTATAGGGGGACGTGCTTACTACAATAATGGGGATAGGACTAATTACCAATGGCAAATAGTTGCATGTGCTTCCCAGGCAATTGGGCGATTGACTTAACGTAATATCCGCCTTGGTGTTTCCAAAGACAACCAGCGAAGCTATGGAAAGTATGCATAAGTATCTGGACACGGCAATCCGTCGCATGTAATCCCCCTTGTTCTCACTGGTTGGTTAGCCAAGAACATGCTTGGCGAAGCACAGTTAGG
>JAYTNY010000645.1:0-3455 GCA_043748055.1 Roseobacter sp. | reverse complement strand
CGAGGCCGATATTGGCGCAGTGGACCTAAGCCTGTTGCAAAACGGCACCACCGCTGACCTAACGCACGCACCGATGGCCACCAAGCGCACCCTCAAACTGAGTTTGTATGAAGAGGTGAACGGCGTTTGGCAAGCCATGGAAACCGGGCGCGTGCTAACCGAGATTGAGCGCCGCTACGTCAGCCAATTGGCAAGCGTGCGTGCCGATTTTCTGGCGCACGGCAAAGTCTTCACCGACGACCAACTACGCCTTGCGCTTTACACCACCTATCTGGCGTGGACGGGCGGCGAACTGACCACTGTTGCGCTAGATGTCCAAACACTCACCGCCCCCACCGCGCCCACCTCGCTCAAAATTGCGCAGGCCTCGTTGGGTGCAGGCGGCAGCTCCTCCAACCTGCTGGGCTACATCATGGAGTTTTCGGAGATTGATGCCCTCATCAAAACACCTGGCGCCACCCAAAACGAGAAAGGGGCTAGCCTGGGGTTTGGCATCTCCAAGCTGGTGATTTTTGCGGGCAACCTGGCATTAACCTTTGCCCAAATTGCGTGCGCAGCCAATGATTCGCTTGCGGGCTGCGGGGCCGCGTCCGAAGCGGCATTTAACACCGCAGGCAAGGTCTTCGGCTCGTTTAACGTGGCCGTGCAGGTGGGCGACCTGACCAAGATTCTAGTCGTCGCCAAGTTATCCGGCTCGCCCATCAAAGACGCACTAAAAGTAAGCACCTATGCCGCCGCCATCACCAGCGCCAGCAAGGCTATGACGGCGGGCGCGGCGATTATTGGCGCGGTTATCGGGCTGGCGATTACTTGGGTCACGTTCGGCCTCACCGTGTCGGCCTTTGCCGACAACCCAGTTATTTTGCGCAACGCCATCGCCCTCGCCATCGTCACCACCGTCATCCTGATCGTTTTATTCATCTTAACGTTCACCCCGTTTGGCGCCATTATTACCGCCATCTTTGCCGTGTTCGATGCGATTTTGGGCGCAGCCACTGGCGGCGATTGGAGCGTCGCTCGCGTCATCACCGAACTCTTCTACTCAGCCAAAGCCATGACCGAGATCGTCGGGTCGAGCTTTGTCGGCGCAACTGCGTCCACGGTTACGTCATCGGGCAACCCGCCCGGCATTGTGGTGAACAACAGCTACAAACTGAGCGATACGTTTAGCACGACCCTGCGCGTGGTCAACAACGGCGTGGCCCAATACGGCCTGCTGGACGACGGCAGCATTGACGATTTAAGAAACAGCGGTGGGCGTGCAGCCTATGAGATCGTGCAGGAATTTGGCATGCTGAAAACATCACTCGCCAACACCGAACCAGACTGCAACCGCTACTACACCACCAATGGGCTGCACACCAAAGACTGCACCAACAAGCTGGGCTTAGACATTGCCTTCAATCAGCCCGCCATCAATGCGCGTGTAGACGTGATCGGCGTCAGCAAGCTCTCCTACATCTGGGCCGATTGCGGCCTGTGGGCCATCTGCGTGGTGCGCCACACCGAGGTGGTGCAATCGCCCAAGCCTGCCGACAGGTCCGCCAACACGGTAAAACTTTTTTTCGATGTGTTGCCCAACACGCTCACCGGCCTGTGGAATTGGAGCGCCATCCAAAACCCCGACAAAGACGGCGATGGCGTGTTGGATGTGAGCGAACCCGCGCTCGGCCTGAACCCAACCAAGTGGGACACCGACGGCGACGACCTCTCGGATGGCTATGAGCGCGACAACGCCAGCACGCGCGGCGTAAACCCAACCAAGCCGGACACCGATGGCGATGGCCTGGATGACGGCTACGAAATTCGCCTCGGCTTACTCGCCAACGACAAAGACACCGACCACGATGGCTTGTCTGACAGCGACGAGGTTTTTCACCCGTCCAACGTGCTTGTTGCCGTTGCGGCCAATGCCCAGGGCCAAAGCCGATCCAGCGGCAGAACACAAAACAGCCTGCCCGCCCTCACCCCGCAAACCGCGCAGTGGGCGGGCGGCTGGGACATTGCCCTGCCCAATGGCTTGCAGGCCCGTGTGTTCAGCAACCCCGGCTTCAACAACTTTGATGCCGACAATTTGCTGGATGCGCAAGAGCGCGATGCCCGCATCAGCCCGTTCGCTTTTCACAGCGCACCGCGTTTGCGCCTAAACGGCCAGCCTTACGCCGTTGACCCCAACAGCGGCAAGTCGGGCGTGTTTGTCGCGCCCGGCACGCTCGTCACCACGACGGCCACGCTGGGCAGCTTTGGCAACATCGGCATCACCCAAACCTTGCGCGGTTGTTTGCCTGCGCTGCTCACCAATCAAAGTGCTGGTGCACTCGTCGGCGACCGCAACCCGCCCTCCAGCACAAGCACATGCGCAGGCGGCACGCAATATTCATATAACTTTGCCGCGCCCAACGTCTTGCAAGTCGGCGAGCAACTCACCGTCTCGCACACCGCGTTGGCGAACCCGGCAGCGTCCAGCTCATCTGTCGCGCAAGCCGCGTATGCTGTGCAATGGGTTACGCAGACGCTCACGGCCACGCTCAACATCGGCATTGATGTGGACAACCCCAGCGTGCAGGTGACCGCGCCTACGGCAGATGCCGTGCTGCGCGGCGGCGCGTTTGTCATCGGCGGTGCTGCAAGTGATGAGACAAGCTGGATCGAAAAAGTGCAGCTTACCCAATCCAGCGCGGGCGGCGATGTGCCGCTGGCGACGCTGCAAGCCGTCTCGCAAACCATGTCGCCCTTTGCGTTTACCTGGCTCTTGCCCGCCGATGGCGTGTATGCCATCCAGGCCGTTGCGACAGATCATGTCGGGCGCACGGCTGTAAATCAGACCAGCAACATCATCGTGGACAACACCGCGCCCAGCGGCACGCTCGGCTTGCCCTCGCTGTTTGTGCGGCCCACGACGACTGGCACATTTACGATTACGCTGCAAGGCAACGCCACCGATAACCTGAGCGGCCTCGACCGCATCCAGGTCAGCATAGATGGCGCACCCTGGCGCGATAGCTTTGTTGCCACAAGCGTGTATCCATTGGCGCAGGCTTGGCAATATGCCTGGGTGATTAACGGCGCAGCGGCGCAGGGCAGCCACCGCGTGGCCGTGCGCGGCATAGACCGCGCGGGCAACCTCAGCCCGCCCTCTGCCAACACCGTTGTTGTGGACATGCTGGCACCGACCAGCGAGCTAACCACCGACCGCTACAAGACCACGCCCAGCGTCCGCGCCGGGCAGCTTCTTACGCTCACCGGCGTAGCCAACGAGGCCGGGCGAGCCCCGCTGACCTTGCACCCTAACCCACTCGTCGGCAACGTGAATAGCGTGCTAAGCGCCACCGTGTGGCTGCAACCCGAATTTTTGGGCGATGCCAGCGCCGGAACATTTGCGCAATGGCTGGGCGATGTGAACGGCGATGGCCGCGCCGACTTGGCGATTGGCTTGCCCGCCGCAGAACAAGGGC
>JAYTNY010000644.1:0-5575 GCA_043748055.1 Roseobacter sp. | reverse complement strand
TGGGCGCGAATAATTAAATAGGCCGACGCTTTAGCGTGTGGTTCGCTTCCATCATCACCGTGACCACCCAATCAAAGTCCCCGCCATGCGATGGCTGATCCATTTTGCCATATAATAATTTTCTGGCTACTACCGTAGGAGTTATTATTTTGTGATCAACACTGAATTCTTCCACCGTGAGCAGGAAATGGCCGATCTGGATCGGCTTACTAAGCACACTCGCCCTGCACTGATTGTGATTTACGGCCGCCGTCGCGTTGGCAAATCACGCCTCATCAAAAACTGGGCCCTTAAAGCGGGGCTACCGTTTTTCTACTGGGAATCGCCGCGCTTCAACGCAGATAATGTGCGAGCTTCGCTGGCGCGCGAGCTGTTGCGCTGGGCTGGAGAACCAACGGCTGTTGCCGAGGACAGGTCAGTTTCAGGTGATTGGTTGAGTGTCTTTCGACTCATGCGTCGCGTGTTTGGCACACAGCCTGTCATTGCGGCACTGGACGAATTCCCCTGGGCTGTTGAGGCAGATGATGGCCTCCCTTCCCTACTCAAGAATGCGTGGGACAACTTATTTGCAGACACACAATTGAAACTTTTCATCGCAGGTTCGCACATCAGCGCAATGGAGAAGCTGCTTAAATCAGATGCACCGCTATACGGTCGCTTGGAAGGCAAACTTCTGCTACGCCCTTTTAGCCTGGCTCAAATAAAACCCTTTGTCTCGCGCTATTCACTCGAGAAACAGATGGCTGTGTATTCGATTCTGGGAGGTGTGCCAGATTACCTGCGCCGATGGGACGATTCGACAGAGCTGATGCCGAATATCCGCAGCATCTTTCTGTCGGATCTATCTCCGTTTCGCACGGAGCAGCATGTGCTGATCAGCGATGTGCTCCGGCGCGACTCTCCTGACTACGAATCCGTGCTAGGCGCGATTGGAAAAGGCAAACACGATCTTGAGGCGATCACGCTTGAGAGTCGGGTGGGTTCGACTGCGCGTGCATCAAATGTTCTGACGGTGCTTGAAGATGTAAGGTTGGTTGAAAAGCGCATTCGCGCCACGATTAAACCCGACGAACATTCGCAGGCACGCTATGCGCGATATCACCTGGCCGATCCGTTCTTGCAGTTCTACTATCGCTTTGTCGAACCCAACCGCACGCTCATCGCACTAGAGTTATATGACGAGCTTGAGATCATCTTTCGTGAGCAATTACGAGGATTTGTTGGTTACGCTTTCGAGGCATTGTGCAAACAATGGACAATCATTCAGGCGCGCAATGGCCTGTTGCCGTTCTCTCCAGAATTTATTGGCAGCGATTGGAGCGCAGCGCATCAAGCCGATGTTGTGGCGATTCATTGGAAGAAGCGGCAGGTGTTGGTTGGAGAAGCCAAATGGGCCGAAGACGATATGGATCAGCGCGAATGGCGTGCGTTTGATAAATCGTTTGGGGGTGTCATGAACCGACTGAACCAGATGGATGCCAAGACAGAATCATCGGCACGCAGGCAGTCTATGACCAAAGGCAAGGCCTACAAAGAAAAGCCTCTGCCAGAATGGACGACGCATCGCATCGTGTTTGTGCGACGCGGTGTAACAGCGCCTGTTCGGGCTGAAGCAAAGACGACAGGTGCGCGCATTGTGACGTTTGATGAGGTCGTGAATGACCTTGAGCGGCTGCCAGAGAAGCGACTACGATGACTTCCTTTGTGTGTCAAAAAATCCTGGTACGGAGACCGCACATATTGCGGGGCTAAAGATGCTTGCTCAAATCGCCGAACTTAACGACCGCTGGGATGTGACCCACGCCGTGCGTCGCGCCATCGCCACAGAGGCAAAGCGGCTGGTGTTGAATGCTTCTTGGAACTCATTGCTCGAACCAGATGCACCGATCAAGCTCAGCGGCATCGGTCACACACCCATCCTCGCCCGTTATGACCATGAGCAACATGCGTTGCTTTGGGATACGGAAATCAAGATCACTGATGTTGCAAATGCGGATTGGCATCTTGAGGTCATCGCGCTCGACAACCCGCATTTGCGTTTAGTCAGCACGCCTGCGCCCGTAATCACAACTTCATGCCTCAACAGCAACTTGAATGCCGCAACCGAGCGCGGTGTGCGGCTGGCTTTTGCGCCAGAAGACATGGCCGTGTTGAGCGAATGGCCGGTGGGTGTGGGTGCGTTTGATCTGGCGCGTCAGGCTGCTGCTTTTGCGGCATCGCCCGGCTTCGATGAATTGATCAGCTTGCCGATGTTGCGCGAGGTCGAGCTATATCCACACCAACTGCGCACGGCGCGCACGGTGCTGCGCCGGTTTCGCGGGCGGGCCATGTTGTGCGATGAAGTGGGGCTGGGCAAGACGGTTGAGGCGGGCATGATTTTGCTGGAGCTGCTGATGCGCAAACTGGCGCGGCGCGTGTTAATACTCACGCCGTCCTCGCTGGTGGAGCAATGGCGCGGCGAGCTGACCCGCAAGTTTGGGGTCAGCGTCGTCACCCCCGAAGACGATGCATTCAAAGAGTTGGGCGACGCGGCCTGGTCATCGCACGAGCGCATTCTGGCCTCGTATCACAAGGTGCGCCGCGAGCCGTATCGCAGCCTGGTGACGGCGCAGGAGTGGGATTTGGTCATCGTGGACGAGGCTCATCATTTTCGCAACAAGAACACGGTGTTGTGGAAGTTCGCCAGCGCCTTGCAGAAAAAATATATCCTGCTGCTCACGGCCACGCCGGTGCAAAATAATTTGGATGAGTTGTACAACCTGGTCACGCTGTTACAGCCGGGCTTGCTCAGCACGGCCAAACGTTTTCAGCAGCAGTTTGTGGACAAGCGCGACAAGCTCGCGCCGCGCAACCTAGATCAACTGCACAGCCTGTTGGCCGAGGCTATGGTGCGCAACCGTCGCTCGAATGTGTCGGTGGGGTTGACGCGCCGCTACGCCACCACGCAGCCGGTGTTGCCTTCAGCCGATGAGCGTGCGCTTTACGACGACGTGACCGCCTTCGTCAAATCGCATTTGCGCACGCATTCTGCCGCAGGTGAAGAGCCGCGCAAATCACCGGCGTTGTTTTCGCGCATGGCACTGGTGACATTGCAAAAAGAACTGGGCAGTTCGAGCCTGGCCGCAGCCGACACGCTGGACAAGCTGGCCGATGGGGCAAAAGATGCAGCAATGAAACGTTGGTTAGGGGATGCTGCCGTACGTGCCCGCACAGTGGGCAACGCCAAAATTTCAGCGCTGCTGGAGTTGACACGCAAGTGGGACGACAAGCTGGTGGTGTTCACCCAATTCCGCCGCACCCAAGAGCAAATTGTGAACGCGTTGGCCGAGGCGGGCGAGCGCGTGGTGCAGTTTCACGGCGGCATGACGCGCTTGGAGAAGGAGGCCTCAGTAACTGAGTTTCGAGGTGAAGCACGCATTCTGGTCAGCACCGAGAGCGGCAGCGAAGGCCGCAATTTACAGTTCTGTCACGGCCTTTGCAATTTCGATCTGCCGTGGAACCCGATGCGGATTGAGCAACGCATTGGCCGCCTCAGCCGCATTGGCCAGACGCACGATGTGCGCGTGTTCAACTTGCTCGCCGCTGGCACCATCGAGGCCGATATTCTGCGCGTGCTGGAAGCCAAGATCAACTTGTTCGAGTTAGTTGTTGGCGAAGTGGAGATGATTCTGGGCAACTTAGACGAGGAACGCGAGTTCGAGGACATCGTGCTGGATTTGTGGGTGAGCGCCGCCGATGATGCGCAGTTCCGCACGAAGATGGAGGCGCTGGGCGAACAGATGATTGGCGCAAAGCAGAGTTACCTCGAACAGGTAGCGTATGAAGACAAGCTGTTCGCCAACAAGTTTGCGCCAGAGTAAATCATGCAAGACCTCGAATTTTTTGTACTGCGCTACCTCGAACAAGCCGGTGGCGTTTGGGACGAAGTAGAACCGCAGGTATACGACCTGTTGCTGCCCGATCTGTTGGAGCGCGAGCTGGGCGGGCGGGTGACTTTTGACCCAGAGGCGCTGCAAGATCACCCGGCAGCACAACTGCTCGCCTTTGGTAACCCGGCGCTGGATTTTGTGTTTGAGCAGGCGCAGGCTAACAGCCGCGTAGCGAAGGTCTATGTGGGCGGCCTCAACCTTGCGCCGCATAATTTGGCTGGGTTGGTGCAACGTGGCCTGCAAGTACCGACGAGCCAAACCATCAGCATCCTCTCGCAGCGGCCCTTACACTATTTATCTGCGTTGTGGTGGTTTCAGGCCACGTTTACCAGCGATGAAAAGGTGCAGGAGACGTATGCCATCGGCACCGATTTGCACTATGGGCGCATCACGCGGCACTTGGAGGAGTTGCTGCACGAGGGTGGTCTGAGTGTGAGTGAAGACCCGCAGATTGCGTATCCAGATGCGCCAGCACTACCTTTGTCGCAGGGCTACGCATTGGCGCGCGAAGAAGCCACGCGCGCCATTACGGTGGCCGCGCACGAGCGGCTGAACGAACTTCAGCGCTTGTTGCTGCGCGAGACCGAACGCATTGCTCATTACTTTGATGACTCGCGCACAGAATTAGATGAACGTGCCACTCGCGCCAAAACGCCCGAAGATGTGCAGCGATTTGCGGCGCAGCGTATCGCCCTTGATCGCGAGCAAGCCGCACAGACTGGCGAACTGCGCCGCAAGATGGCCTTGAGCGTGAGTGTGCGCCTGATTGCGCTGATGCAGGTGTGCCAACCCAAAGTGCGCATTGTTGCTCGGCTGAGCGCCGACAAGCTGCCAAGCGCCGAGATGGTGTTGACCTATGACTCGTCGCAGAAGAAGCTGGATGCGGTGCCCTGCCCCACCTGTCAGCGACCTACACTCTCGCTTGCGCTGACGAAGGCTGGAAAGATTACTTGCCCGGAGTGCGTGATGCGCCCCCGTTGACCGTTGAGGCGATCCGGATCGATATACACCTGCCACCGCTCGACCTCTGCTACAAGTAACTCAAGCATTTCGGCGTTTGTATCAAACATGACATCAACGCCGTTGGTGAAACGCGCAGTGTTGCTGTATGACATCGCTGCAACCGATCCACCAATGCATATGGAATTTTCAGATGCTCAAGCAGTTTTACGACGCGCTCGTTGAACTCGCGTTGATCGCGCAGGACGGAAGGGTCAGTAGACATTGCTTGTCAATAGTCGCCTGACTGTATTTTGAACTGCCTCTGCGTCAGATGCTCAATGACTTCGCTCCTGATCCAAAATAAGGCTGCGCACCCGGGGTAGAGGTTGGAACTGGGAAAAAACGCTAAACAACGGAGCAGAGCTGACCACATTTAGCCAACTTCTTCGACTGATTTGCGGTCACGGATCGCAACCCTACGGGGTTTGTTCAGGTCGCGCAGGTCGGCTGGGCTCATCCGCATGGCATCTTTGACGAACTCCTGGCGGCGAGCCATCGGGAGATGGGACAAGTCAATCTTCCCGATGCCCAACTCGTGCATGAACTTGATGTTGTCCAGCAATCGATTTAGATTGCGCTCACTGGGTTCACCCGGCGCTGCTCTAAGTTGTTGAAGATCGATGCTTTCTTTGCGCGTGGGTGGG
>JAYTNY010000643.1:0-16413 GCA_043748055.1 Roseobacter sp. | reverse complement strand
TAGGCCCGCACGCTGGGTGGCGACATGCGCTGGTGCATCTCGATGACGCTGGTGTCGCTGTTGCTATCAAACGGCGGTCGGCCCGTCAGCGCCTCGAATGCGACAACGCCCAACGAATACACATCACTTTGCGCCGAGACCAGTTGGCGCTTGGCTTGCTCCGGAGCCATGTAGCGCGGCGTGCCGCTGCGCACACCCGTGGGCGTGGGCGCGGTGTGGTCGGCCAGCAACATCGCTACACCAAAGTCGGTTAGGTACGGGTGCCAGGGCCGCTTACCCGTGTCCACCAAAATGTTGCTGGGCTTCACATCCCGGTGAACGATGCCGCGTTTATGCACCGCATCCATGCCCGCCGCCACACCCTGAATCACTGGCAAGAATTGCTCCGGCGTCAACCGCGCCTGCTCGGCCAAAATGTGGCTCAGGGTCTTGCCCTCCACAAACCGCATGGCGAAGAACGGGTAGCCGTCCACATTGCCGCTGTCATACACTTCTACGATATTTGGATGCGACACATGCAGCTTGGGTTCGCGCTCAAAGCGCCAGCGGGCGGTGCGGTCTTCCATCAGCTCCGGCGACATCACCTTCAGCGCCACAACGCGGCGTTTGGCATCGCGGGCGCGATAGACCGTGCCCATGCCGCCGCTGCCCAGCGTGCCGAGGATTTTGTAGGAGCCGAAAGATTCGGGCATGAAGTGACGAATGACGAATGACGAATGCCTTTCGACGCTCGTCATTCGTCGCTCGTCATTTGACTGTGAATTGCCCCTGCACCACCGCTGCATCGCCCACAACTAATGTGAACGAATAGGTGCCGCGCCGCCCGCCGGGGTCTTTGGGCAAATACACGCGGTCCCATGTGGGTGAGACATCGGGCGAGGCGGGCGCGCATTTGCCAGCAGCCACCGTGCAGGTGTCTGGCTCGCCCCACTTCGCACCGTTGCGCTGCCATTCCACCCTAAACGTGGTGCCCTCTGGCAAGGCAGGCGCAAACGAGACGAACACGGCCTGCGTGGCGGTGATGAAATTGCTTTGGTTTGCAGCGCACGCGCCGCTGCTCAGACGCGCACAAAACTTCACCTCGCTCACGCCAATCGCGCTGGTGGTCGCTGTTGTTATAGATTGGGTGGCCGTTGTGGCTGCGGCAGGTGCTTTGGTTGCCGCTTTTGTGGGCGCAGGTTTATCTCCCAACAGCGTGGGCGTGGCTTGCACAGATGGCGCGGTTTGCGCTGCTGGCGTGTTGGTAGCCTTTCCTGTGGATGGCGCTGTGGCTGCGACCACCGGTGCGGCGGTGGGCGGGGCGGCTGGTTTGCGGGGCACTGTCGCAGTGGGCAGCGGTGGCTCTGGCGTTGGGGTTGGTTCGGGCGCTGGGTTCAGCACGCCGCTAAACGCCAACAGCAGCCCAATCGCCAACAGCCCAATAAGCCCGCCCACAATGCCGATGAGCTTGGGCAACATGCTTGGCGCTAGCAGTCGCTTCATCAGCGGCGGCTCCGGCAAATCGCCCACCACCACCACGGTAATGTTGTCTACACCGCCCGCCGCGTTAGCCGCGTTCACCAGGGCCTCGGCGGCTTCTTTGGCTTTGGGCATTTCCATCAGCGCCAGCAGCTTGTCATCGGTCAGCATGTCCCACAGGCCGTCGCTGCACAGCAACAGCCGGTCGTTGGGCAGCCAATCAAAGCGAGTAATGTCCGGCTCGGGCGAGGCTTGCGGCTGGCCGATGGCGCGCGTGATGGCGCTGCGCAGCGGGTGGCCTTTGGTCTCGCTGGGTTTGAGGACGCCTGCCGCCACTTGCTCGGCCACCCAACTGTGGTCGCGGCTCAGTTGCTTCATTTGGCCGTTGCGCAAGCGGTAGCAGCGCGCATCGCCCACGTTGGCTACAAACACTTCATCGCCCCGCACCACGGCAGCCACCACGGTGCTGCCCATCTGCGCGTAATCGCTGTTGCGCTTTTGCTCCTCGTTTACGCGGCTCTGGCTTTTCTCCACCGAGTACTTCAGCGCGGCCATCACATCTTTGGCAGCGTCGGCGTCTTTGCTGTAATAGCTCTCGCCCATCGTCTTGGCGACGATGTCGGCGGCCACATCCCCGGCGTGGTAGCCGCCCATGCCATCCGCCACCACAAACAGTTGGCCCTTCTTCTCAACCGATTTCGCGTCAAACGTCTCCGGCGCAAGCCAAAAGCGGTCTTCGTTCACCTGGCGCACATTGCCCACATCGGTCGAGGCCTCGGCGGGCAGCCGCTGGTGCTTTTTGGGTGGTGCAGAAGATGTTGTTGAGGATGTAGAAGATTGGGTCATGATTGTTCCGTGATCAACGACTTGCGTGGATGGATTCCAGGCTTTAGCCGGTTAGAAACTTGCGTGCTGGACTGGGCTTGAGCAGGAGTCACTAACCGGCTGAAGCCTGGAATCCAGTTGGCTCTCTGCTGAGTTGCAGAACAAAACAAATTCATTGTTACGCTATTGGCTTCGCTGCTGCATTCATCTTCACCAGTGCCGATGAATCGCCAAACTCCACGATGTCATTGTCGCGCAGCTCGGTGCGCCCGTTAATGCCTGCGCCGTTTACGCGCGTGCCGCTGGCGCTGCCCAAGTCATACAAATACAACTGGTCGTTCTCCAGCGTAATGCGTGCGTGCCTGCGCGAAACAAACTCGCTGTCAATCTTGATGTTGCCTATCGCCGCGTCTACTTCGCGGCCAATCAACACGGCATCCATGCCGCCCACGCCAATCTGGAACTTGCGGTCTTTCAGCTTGCCGTTCGTAAATTCCAGCGTGGCCTTGCCAGGGCGGAACACTTTGGTCTTGCCATCGCCCACACCACTTAAACCACCCGTGCCAAAAATCTTAGTCTGGTTATCGGCAGTCGGGCCTGCGTCTACGCCCGGCCCCAAATCCATGATCGTCTGTGGCTCATTCGCCGCTGCGGCAATGCGGGCCGCCTGCGCGCGTCGGCGCTGCAAGGTCACCATCATGGCAATTAAGCCCAAGATGCCCAGCAGCACAACCCCCAGCAACACGCCCAGCAACGGGTTACGCTGCAACGTGGCACCCAAGCCAGTTGGGGTAGGTGTGGCCGTAGGTAGCGGTGCTGCAGTGGGCTGGGCCGTGCCTTTGCCTACCGGCACTTTGGTGGGCTGATTCGCCTGCGCGGGCGCCGCCGTGCCCGCCGGTAGCGGCGTGGCCGTCGGCGGAGGCGGCTCTACCTTAAACGTATATTTCGCCTCGGTCTGGTTGGCCGGGTTGGTCATGTCGCCGTAGGCACGAATAATCAGCACGTGGTCGCGCTCGGCCTCTAACGCTGTTGTATTCAGCGCAAACGTGAAGGGCGCTTGCTCGGCCACCTTCACAATTTCGCCGTTCAGCAAATACTCCACCCGCGCAATGTTGCGCGCCTGCAAATTTGGCGTCACGTCAATATCGCCAAACGGCAGCGGCGTGCTTAGGTCGAACTCGGCATCGCCTTGCTTAAAGCTGGCGCTCTGCACAATCGGCTTCACCGGGTAAAGCGCCTTAAACGTAACATTCTCGCTGGCTTTGCCCGCTGCGGTGTTGACGCGAATGGTCAGCGGGTGGCCTTGCGGGTTGTTGTCGGCGGGGGTTATGCCCTTAAAGCTGAGGCGGTACTGCGTCTTCAACGCCTTCTGAATCTCGCTAAATTTGGGGGCCACATCGGCAGCGCCGGGAGCTTGCAAATAGCTGCCGCCGGTTTGCAGCGCCAGTCGTTGCATATAAGCCTCATCCAGTTTGTCGCCGATGCCAATGGCATACACCGGCACGCGGCGGCTGCTGGCATTGTTGAGGGCATCATCGGGCTTGCACACTTTGCTGCCCACGTCCTTGCCATCGCTTAACAAAATGATGGCGCGTGCGCCGCTGGTCTGCTTGGCCGTCAGCGTAATGCCTTTGCACAGCGCGTCATACAGCGGTGTGCCCGGGGCAGCCTGCAGCGTTCTAATAATGTTAATCACGCCGTTGCGCTGCTGACCCGCGTTCACAAACGCGCTTTCTTTGGCGGGGTCAATCGGTGGGTTGTTGGCATCACCCAAGTCAATGCCGCCGGTCACGCCGATCAAGCCCACCTCGTCGTCGGGGGCCAGCGCGATCAGAATTTGCTCGGCGCTTTGGCGCAGCGCGGCCAAGCCCTGTTGGTTGCGGCTGCTGGTGCCAAAGTCCACCACCAGCATGATGTTGGTCTTGACGGCAGGGTTCTCGATCTGCTCAACTTTGATATCGGTCAAAGCCGTTGTGCCATCCACCACCTCGAAGGCTGTGGTGGGCAGGTTTTGCACCGGCACACCGGCTTGGTCTACTGGTGTTACGGTGCAGACGATGTCGGGGTAGTTGTTGTCGTCGCAGCTATTGATATTGAGCGTGACGTTACCGCTTTGGGCAAAGCTGGTGCGTGGGGTTAATGCATTCCCCATCAGCACAAAAGCCACAAAAGCGGTGAGCAATGCACGGAAAGTTAGCGTCGGTGTTTTCTTCTCGGTCATTCACTTACTCCTCAAAAGGCCAATGCAACAACAGTACTACATAGGTCGCACGAGATTCATGCCTTAGTCGTACATTGTTGCACAAAAGTGTCTAATGGTATTCGATTCTGCTGTGTGCCAGCAAAAATTTAGCTGAGTGCAAGGAATAGTAGGCTGAGACGCAGGTAGGAGGCCGAGCCTTTAGGCGAGTTAGTGGCTTGCCCTGCGATTTTTGGCCAGACAGGCATTCGTAACCGGCTAAAGCCTCGACCTCTAATGCGAAGAAAGCTTCTATTCCTTATGTCCACATCTGCAACTCAATAAGTTTTTGCTTCGATGTCGCTTAATTTATCACCTTCAGCGTGGTTTTGCCGAACCGAATCTGGTCACCGGTTTTGATGCTGCGCGGCTCGGTGACGCGGATGTTGTTGACAAACAGGCCGTTGGCGCTCATGGCCTCCGGTAATTCAGCGAGGTGCCATGCACCGTTGTGTTGGTAAAGCTGGCCGTTGGTGCGCGAGATCATGTTGTCGGCGGTGTTAATCAGCTCGCGCGTAATCACCGTGCGCGGGCCGGCAATTGCTACGATGGCCCCGGTCGCCACATTCTTTAACGTAAGTTGCAACGCGAGTTGTGACACGGATGGCTGGGCAGGCTGGGCCACGCGTCGGCCATAGTCATACGGGTTTATGCCATCTTGCAAAGTGATGGGGTAAACAGGCTGGTTGCGCGGCATGAACATGAGGCCGGTGGCATCTTTGCTGGCTACAAACTGCTCGGTGTAGCCAAACGATTTTGCCATCTCGCGGGCGTTGGCGAAGCGGTGCATGGGGTCTCTGTCCAGCGCCTTCATCAGCGCAAGGCTGGTGTAATCGCTCAGCGCGCTGTTCAGCTTGCGCGGCATTTGCAAACGCGTTTCCAGGTGTTTGCGCACGATCTCGGCAGCATTCTCAATGCCGTCTTCGGCCTCGTAAGGCAAATGCCCCGTCGCCATCTGGTGGGCAATCACACCCAGCGCATACAAATCGGCTTGCAGGCCTACGGCATCGCCGCGCAATTGCTCGGCGGCCAAATAGCGCGGGTCGCCGGTGAACACGCCCAGGCTGGTCACATGCGGCTCACTAAACAAGCGCGCAAAGCCGCAGTGCGTTAAATACACCTTGTTGTCGGAATCAAACGCAATGGCTTCGGGCGTGATGGCTTGATGCACGATGTTGCGCTTGTGCAAATAGCTGAGCGCGTTGCAGACTTGCCCAATCACATGCGTCAGCTCGTCCTCGCCCAGCACTTGGCCCATGCGCAACCGGTCGGCCAGTGTGCCGCCGGATAAGCGTTGCTCGACAATGTAGGGAATGGCCGCACGCGAATCGCCACCGTAAATGCGGGCGCAGTGCGGGTGCACAATCGTCTGGCCGATGGCGATCTGCTGCTCGAACTTGGCGCGAAAGAAAGCATTGTCGGCAAACGTGGGCTTGCTCAAATACTTCACCCATACGTTGCCGCTTGTGCTGGCACGGGGGTCTTGTTTGATGGCGCGCGCTTTGAAGACGGTAAGCGGCCCCAGCGTTTCGCCCTCGTCAGTTTCGTCCAGCACATAATCCGCTAAGAAGGGCAGCACGGGTTGGTGGTGGTGCGCGAAGAAGCGCGCATCGTTGGCCGTTGGCGCGGGCGCGCTCCGCCCAGGCAACACCAGCGCAAACACGCTTTGGCCGATGCGAAATTGCATGTGCTCGGTCAGTGGCGCTTGCATCACGCGTTTGGCGTCGGCTGAGGATGCGCTCAGCATCCACGTTCCGTGCACGCTGTTCTGGTCCTCCAGCGTCACGTGGCCGTTCTCCAGTTTGATCTCGGCGTGATGCACCGACACAAACAGATCGCTCAGCGCGATGTTGCTTTTGGGGTCGCGGCCAATCGTAATTTTGTGGGTCGTGAATTTGGCCTGCTTGCCTTGCTGCGGGCCAGCAATGCACGCAATAACGGCCTCGGTGGGTTTAGCCCCAAGCACGGGCATGCGGGCGATTGGCGGAACGGCCAGGCCGCGCTCTTGCACAGGCGCAAGCGATGGGTCGCGCTGTAGCTGCTCTTGAAAATGCGTAACGACTGGCGGCGTTGGCTGCGGGGTGTCGTTGGATCGAAAACGATCTCCTGGGTGCAGCGGCTTGAAGACCTGCGCAGGCTGGTCTGGTTTGCGTTCAGCGCGTGGTGTGCGCAAACGCTGCACCGCCATCACAATGATGAGCGCGACAATAATGACGAACAAGACGCCAATGGCAATGGCAAGAATGAGCACTGTTGAATCCATGATGAACCCCCTCGAACCTAGCCTTACAAGGCGCCACGCACTTCGGAAAGTGCGCGGCACCTGCGATCCTCGATAGCCTTGCAGCTATTTTCTCAAACAATTTCGTTGCACAACAAATGTACCCTGCTCTTATTTTTTTGTTTCCGAAACTTGCTTAGAGTTCTGGGTGGATTTGCTCAAAAGGCCACGATAGGCCATGATGTTGCGGAAAAACACGAAGGCCAGAAAGATCGTGTAAGACAATCTTCCTGGCCTCTGCGGAGGGGAGAGAGATGCAACGAACTCAATTACTTGGGTTCGCCTTTTCGGCAATGTTTTTTCACCCCGAAGATCACGAAGAAACACGAAGGCTTTTTCTTTGTGATCTTCGGGGTTAATTCATCAGTGAATCACCAGCAGCGTGGTTTTGCCCACGCGCAATTTGTCGCCCAGGTGAATGGGGCGCGGCTCGGTGACGCGGGACTCGTTGACATACAGGCCGTTCTGACTAGGCGCGTCGGGCAACTCGCTGATCCACCAGTGGCCGTCTTGCAGATAAATTTGGCCGTTGGTGCGCGAGATCATCGCATCTTGCGGGTTGATGAGCGCGCGGGTGACGACGGCATGCGTGGTGTTTACCGCCACGGTGATGCCGGTGTTGGTGTTGCGCATCTTCAAGATGTCCGAGGCCTGCGGCGAGACGCTGCGCCGCGCCAGCGAGAAGTCATACGGGTTCATCGCGTTCTCGCTTAGGTAGGGTGAGGGCGTGTGCGAAACCGGCGACACATAGAGCAAGTTGGTGGCTTCTTTGAATCCGTCGAACACGCCCTCAAACCCAAAGGCGCGGGCCATGTCGCGGGCGTTTTGGAAGCGTTTGGCCGGGTCTTTCTCCAATGCCTTCAGAATGGCTTGGGCCATGTCGGCGCTGAGGTTGGGGTTTAGCTCGTGCGGGTTGGGTGGCGTGCCATCCAGGTGTTGGCGAATCACTTCTACATCGCTGCCCTTGAAAGGCGTTTGACCCGTCGCCAGCTCGAACGCCAGAATACCCAGCGAATACAAATCGCTGCGCGGGGTCATGGCATAGCCACCCATGTGCTCGCCAGAGAGATAGGCTACATCGCCCATGACCACGCCCATCGGCGTGCGCTTCACCTCGGTGAGCAGGCGGGCGAAGGCGCAGTGAAT
The DNA here is from genome assembly GCA_043748055.1 of Roseobacter sp. GTDB lineage: Bacteria > Chloroflexota > Anaerolineae > J036 > Brachytrichaceae > JANMVQ01. Next base: position 8,464 of record JAYTNY010000643.1, on the reverse strand, counting down.
GAGATGCAAATGACCGCGTGCATCAAAGTGCAGATGCGCGGGCGAGACGGCCTGGTGAATGATGCTGCGCTTGTGCAGGTAAGCCAATGCGTTGCAGGTCTGGCCGATGATGCGGGTGATGTCGCTGGCGGTCATGGGTTGGCCGGGTGTCATGGCCTGGCGCAGCGAGCCACCGGACAGCCATTCTTCGATGACATAGGGCGCAAGCGTGTTGGCATTGCCGCCCAGCACGGCGGCGCAGTTGGGGTGGCGAATGGTGTGACCGATGGCGAGTTGCTGATCGAACTTCTGACGAAACGACTGGGCGGTGGCGAGGGCTGCGGGGTTGATCACCTTGATCGCCACGAATGTCTCATCGTCTGAATCTATTGCATTGGCTGCATCCGCCAGCGAGACAGCTTTGTAGAGCGTGAACGTGCCAAAGGCTTTGCCTGTGCCGTTGATGATGCGGTAGCCGGGCACTTGCGGCAGCGAACCTGTCTCAAACTTGGGCTCTTGAGCTTTTGTGTTTTGGGCATGACCATATGAATGAGCATGCTTCGAGGTGCGCTGAGTAATGATCTCGGCGAAGGCGATGGGCGCTGCGGGTTTTAGGATGTCGCCCTCGGTGGCAAAGCGCGACCTATCGGGAACCAATGGCTCGGCAGGCGTGTAGCGGCGCTGAACGGTCAGAGGCGCGTCGGTCTTTTCGGATTGGGTAGATGCGCGACGCGGTGGGTTAGATGGTGGTTTGGTTTGACCACGCTGGAGCGCAATCACCAAAAACGCCAGCAAGGCGATGAGCAAAACCAGCACGATGGCAGCGATGATAAACAGAGATGATTCCATGCAGAATTTATTTTCCTAAGCCCCAGTTTCAGACGTTCCGAAGAATTGAATTGCGTTTTGATGCTATAGATGCTATGTGCTGCGATTCTATGTATTAATTAGTCGGCTACATGGCAGTAGTCTGCGAGGGAATTAGTAGATTTGAGCAAAACCAAAGCTAAGTCTAATACCCACTTAGACAGGTAATACCTAGTCTAATGGATAGTTACTCCAATACATCTATTTCCGTCTCGCCTATCCGGATGACATCGCCGACCAGCAGAGGTTTGGGGGCGATGACGCGGTCGCCGTTGACATAAATGCCGTTTTGGCTGGGCGCGTTTTGAATCTCGTTGATCCACCAGACCTCGTTCTCGTGGTAAACCTGCCCGTTCTGGCGCGAGATGGTCTTGTCTTGCGGAGCGAAGACATCGCGGGCCAAAATCATGCGCGAGGAGACGATGGGGATGACTTTGCCAGTGGTCTTGACGCGCAGCTTGGGGCGCGAGGGCATAGCGCTCTTGGCCGCGCCGGTGTTGGTGGTCACTTCGGGCTGCTCCAGGCTCATCTTGTCTATGCCCGCCGAGAAGGTCTTGAAGTAGTTGAACGCCGTCGCCATCTCGCGGGCGTTGGCAAAGCGCTTGGCCGGGTCTTTTTCGATTGACTTCAAGATAGCGTACTCAAGCTGCTCGGTGAGCGACGGCACAATGTCGCGCGGCTTCTGCGGGCGGGCCTCGATGTGCTGCTTGATGACGTCCAAGTCCGCACCATCGAACGGGGGCTTGCCCACCGCCATTTGGTAGGCGATGATGCCAAGCGAATACAAGTCGCTTTGCTCGTTGGCGGTGTCGCCGCGTGCTTGCTCCACGCTCATGTATTTGGCCTTGCCAATGAGCATACCCATGGCCGTGCGCGTGGGCGCGCTAGCTAATCTCGCAATGCCGAAGTCAATCAGTTTGGCCTGCATACTGGCGTTGAACATGATATTGCCGGGCGCAATATCGCGGTGAATAATGCCTCGGTTGTGCAAGTAATTCAGCGCATCGCACATCTGGCCGATGATGATGCCGATGTCGTTTTGATTCAGTCTATTGCCGCCGCGCAGCTTTTCATCCAGCGTGCCGTTGGGCAAAAATTCTTCGATTAAGTACGGCACATCGGCCTTGGCATTGCCCGCAAAAATTTGCACGCAGTGCGGGTGGCGTATCGTTGTGCCGATGGCGATCTGCTGCTCAAACTTCTGGCGAAAGTATTGGCCGTCTGCATCCATCGGCATATTCGCCAAATACTTAATCGCCACAATGTCGCCGTTCTGGGTGTTGCGCGCCTTGTAAACCACAGCCTGCCCACCCTCGGCCACCTTGCCCTCAATCTCATAGCCATCCAACTGCGCCGCAATGTTTTTACGCGGGCGCAACACGGGCGCGCGGTCATCATCGTCTTGGGGGGCGCTGGGTGCGCCGCTGCCGGGCATGACCAGCGCAAACACATTGCGGCCCACGCGGAACTGGTCGCCGTCTTTGAGCTTCACCTGCAACACGCGCTGGCCCTTCATCCACACGCCGTTAATGCTGCCGGGGTCTTCGAGCGAGAACGCGCCGTTGTCGTATTTCACCTCGGCATGCACACGCGAAATTAACGGCTCCTCGATGACGATGTCGTTTTCGGGCGCGCGGCCCAGCGAGACTTTGCCGCCGCGAAAGCTGGCCTTCTTGCCCTCTTGCTTGCCGCTGATGCACACGATCATGGCCGTTGTAGCCCCGGTGCTGCGCTTGCTGCCGCCGCTGCCAGGGCGGGTGCGGTCGCTGGGCAGCGGCACAAACTTGGGCCGCTCGCTGCCCTTGTTGCTGCCCAACAGCATGATGACCAGGCCGATGGCGGCGAGGACAAACACCGCCACGGCGGCGAGGGTGATGAGGGTGAGGGTGTCTAGATTTTCGAGCATGGTGTGCGAGGAGGGATTTTATCGGAGATTGGGGAAGAGGGAGATTGGGAGATTAGAGATTGCGAGCGCAGGGAAACGTGGGAGACCTCGCAGGTCTGAACGCGTTTCTTGGGCGAGCTGCGTACGGTGTCGAGACCTGCGAGGTCTAGCTCGGCGAACGTGGATGGCCGACAGGGATGCCAGCAGCCTGACGATTGATCCTTCGACTTCGCTCAGGACGCGCCTGAGAAGCCGTTGGCTGATCGTCCACCTTCGCGGACGGGGATCCGCCGGGGCTTCTTTCGTCCGCGAAGGCGGACGATCGGCTGCAAGTCTCTGAGGTGCGAATTCCATTCGCCTTGCCGATGCTAAACTCCGTTTCATCCAATGGCAGAACTCTCGCCCGCCCTCCAAACCCAACTGCGGCAACTGCTCGTGACTGCTTTTGACAGCAACGAGCTGAATATGCTGTGTGTGGATTTGATGGGCGACAGCGAAATTGTTCCAGGCGCAAAAGACGATAAGCTGACGCGTGCGATACAGATCATTCAGTATTTTGACAATCGTGGGCGCGTGTTGGATGTGATGGCGTGGTGCTACCAACAGCGCCCAAACTTGCGCGGGGTGTTAGACCAGTTGCGCCAACAACTGCCGCACGCCAAGTTATTCATCAGTTACCGACGCAACAGCACCGACGACAACCAACTCGCCCACTATTTGCACGAGACGCTGACCGCGCTGGGCCACACCGTATTTATTGATACGACGATGCGCACGGGCGCGGCATGGCTGGATGAGATTGACCGCCAGATTAAAGACAGCGATTTTTTGATCGTGTTGCTCTCAGCCAATTCGGTGGATAGTGAAATGGTGAAGGCCGAGGTGCAGCGCGCCGCTGAATATCGCAAACTGCAAAGCAAGCCACAAACCTTGCCGGTGCGCATGGCGTTTGAGGGGCTGTTGCCATATTCGCTCGGCGCGTTTTTGAACCCGCTGCAATACGTGATTTGGTCAAATGCCAACGACAACACTCGCGTGCGCGATGAGATTCTGGCGGCGTTGGCGGGTGCGTTGCCGGATCAGGCTGCCGTTGCGCCGACGCTGAATGCGCCCGACGTGATTGTGACCGACGATGGCCGCATCGCCCGCGAGACGACGACCTTGTCCGCGCCGCTGCCACAGTTCGACCCGCGCTTTTTGGATGAGCTTGAGACGCCCGGCGGCACGGTTAAGCTCAAAGACGCGCTGTATGTGCTGCGCGAGGCTGATGAGCGATTGAAGCGCGAGGTTGCCAAAAACGGCACTACCACGACGATTCGCGCAGCGCGGCAGACGGGGAAAAGCTCGTTGTTGATTCGCGGGGTGCAGCACGCTAAGAGCAGGGGCGCGAAAGAGATCATCTTCGATTTTCAGAGATTGGATAGTGATCAATTGGCCTCGGCAGATGTGTTTCTGCGACACTTGGCCGAGTTTGTAGTGCGCAAGCTGCGCGTAAACGTAGATGTGACCCAGGAGTGGCGCAGGGCGCTGTCTCCTCAAGATAAATTGACGAACTTGTTGGGTGATGTGATTCTGCCGCAGATGGACTCGCAAGTGGTGCTGGCACTGGATGAGGCCGACCGCTTGCTGGGCCAGCCGTACTCCAAAGATTTCTTTGGGCTGGTGCGGGCCTGGCACAACAACCGCGCTTACGAGGAGCAGTGGAACAAGTTGAATTTGGTGCTGGTGATCTCAACCGAGCCGTATTTGCTGATCCCGGATGCCACCCAATCGCCGTTTAATGTGGGGCTGGTGGTGGACTTGAAGGACTTTAACCCTGCGCAGGTGAGCGACCTGAACCGCAAGCATGGCTCGCCGCTGCGCGAGGCCGACTTGCCCGCGTTTATGGCCTTGCTGGGCGGTCAGCCGTATCTCACACGCAAGGCGTTGTATACGCTGGCGACGGAGAAAATGAGTTGGGCGGATTTGGTGCAGAGCGCAGCCACCGATCAAGGCCCGTTCAGCGACCACTTGCGCCACCAGTATTGGTTGCTGCGCAACGAACCGCAACTGCGTGAGGCGTTGAAGGGCATCATCAAACAAAGCCAGTGCCGCGACGACATCTTGTTTCATCGCCTGTTACAAGCGGGGCTGGTGAAAGGCAGCGGCGATGTGTGCGAATGCCGGTGTGGGTTGTATGCGGGGTATTTTCGGGATAAGTTGTGAGTATGAGGTTTTCACCACAAAGATCACGAAGAAGGCACAAAGACCACAAAGATAGAACTTTGATTTCTTCGCGTGCTTTGTGCATCCTTGCCTATGGGCTATCCCATCGGTAGTGTTCTTTGTGGTTCAACTCAGAGAATGTTTAACGCAAGATTATGACAACTGAGATCGAATCCAACCCAAACGACTTCTTCGTCGCTGGCGGCACGCTGCGGGCCAGCGCGCCCTCGTATGTGTTGCGGCCTGCCGACGAAGAATTGTTTGAGATGGCGGTGCAGGGCGCGTTTTGCTACGTGCTGACACCGCGGCAGATGGGCAAGTCGTCGTTGATGATTCGCACGGCCAAGCGGTTGGGCGAGCAGGGCATTCGCGCAGGCATTGTGGATTTGACGCAGATTGGCGCGAAGGTGACGGTGGAGCAGTGGTATTTGGGGCTGCTCTCGCAACTGCGGCGCAGCCTGAAGTTAGAGACGGATTACGCCGAGTGGTGGAGCGCCCACAGCGCGCTGGGCGAGGTGCAACGCTTTACGGATTTTTTGCGCGAGGTGGTGCTGACCGAGATCAAAGAGCGCGTGGTGATTTTTATTGATGAGATTGACAGCACGCTGCAACTCGATTTTCGAGATGACTTCTTTGCAGCGATTCGGGCGATGTATAACGCCCGCGCCGAGACCGCCGATTTTGGGCGGTTGAGCTTTGTGCTGCTGGGCGTGGCCTCGCCGCCGGATTTGATTCGAGATTTGACGCGCACGCCGTTCAACATCGGCCAAGCCATTGCACTGAAGGAGTTCAGCCGCGCCGATGCCGCCGTGCTGCAAGGCGAGTTGGAGAAGCAGTTTCCGGGCAAGGGCGGGGCCATCTTTGAGCGCATTTTTTATTGGACAAATGGACACCCGTACTTGACGCAAAAGTTGTGCCTGACGATTGCTGAGCAGCCGCAAGCGACCTGGGGCGATGCCGAGGTAGACGCGCTGGTGGGGCAGATGTTTTTGACGGAGGAGGCGCGCAAGGAATCGAATTTGCAGTATGTGCAGAACAATATTTTGTCGCATGAACTTAAGCTGCCCATGCTCAAGTTGTATCGCCATGTTGTTCGCGGCGTAGCTGTCCCAGAAAATCAATCGCGTGAGCAGAACCAACTGAAGTTGAGCGGGTTGGTGAAGGCCCAGAGCGGTGTGTTACAGGTGCGCAACCGCGTGTATGGGCAGGTGTTTGATGGCGATTGGGTGCGCGCCAACATTCCGGTGAACTGGACGCGGCGGTTGGCGGTGGCGGCCAGTGCGCTGCTGGCTATTTTTATTGGGCTGGTGGCTTACTTCTTTGTCGAGTCGAACTATGTGATGCCCAATCGCCTGCGTTTTGCGACCGCAGATTTTTTTCAGAAGGCCGCGTCTAAAGATCGCATCGCGGCGGTGGCGACCATTGTTAGCTCTAAAGGCACGTTTGACACAAAGGACAACAACGACAGCGCCATCGAATTGTTCTACGCGCTCTCGTGGGAAGACCAGTTGCGCTTGTTTGATGCGTATGAGACGCGCGACGTGAGCGATAAAGATTTGGTGACGGTGATTAAGGCGTTGTATGTGACGATGGCGGATGTGGATGGGACGGGCGGCAATTTGAAGTTGTTGGAGCAGGTGGTTAGGAGTTTGGAGGGGCGCGAGAGGAGTGATGAGGCGAAGAAGCTGAAGGATGAGATTAGGGCTTGGGTGGATGGGGCGAGGGCGGAGGCGAAGGGGGATTCGGCATTGGCAGAAAAGTTTTACGGTGCTGCCTACAATTTGAACGCCAGCAATCCCGCTACACGGTTTACACGCGGCAAGTTTTTTGCCAAAGTTAATCGCCCATCTGATGCGTTGAACGAGTTTAACGAAGTGATCTTGATTGCGCAGAGGTTAGCGACTACGGCAAAGTCGGTTGAGCCGACAGCGACGATTTCCCAGCCTATGACTGCTACTGGTAACGCAACAGCGAACTCGACTCAGCTACCTCAATTTCCACAGTTAACTGAAGTTCCATCTACCAGCACCACCCCCAGCACTCTGCTAATTGTTGCTGCGCCAACGGCTTTATCCACTGCCACTATTGCGCCAACACCTACCCCTGCATCAATCAGATTCGTGCCGCAGTTCACCACGTCGGGGCAGATGATTGTGGCAGTTAGAGATTTTATTTCAGATGATATGAGATTGATGAATGCTCTAGCGTCATCTCCGATCTCTATGACTTTAGATTTGCAACGGGTATTTCCGGGAACCGAGATAGGTCGCAAAATCTTATTCGTCAATAAAGTGTCGACGGTTGAGACAATCAATCCAAGTCCGTTTAATGTAGATACCGCATTACGCGTACGCTTTCTCATTCTTGATTCCAAGAATAATGTCTTGTCACCGAACATACAAGATGCCAGACTTATCGTAGATGGCAAACCGATAAGCACCTCCACATTCTCAAGAAATACTTGGTCTGTCGTATTGTTGCGAGATGCAAGTAGCAATGCAGGCACAGATGCAACTGTTTTATCTGATTCATTAGGGAGAGCACTTGATGGAGTAAACACTGATGTTAATTACATGCTCTTGAGCTTCTCTGACCGAGTGACACAAGACCCGAAATCCAAGTTTACTGCTGACAAAAACGAAATCCGTAGCCAACTATCTTTGAACGCATCACCGATAGGAAATGGTTACGCATGTCTCAATGCAGGCTTGTCTGCGGCGATTGAAAAGGTCTCACAAGCTCCGGGGGAACATGCCGTGTTTGTGGTAACTGCCAGCACCGACACTTGTGGCACGCCGACAATTTCCGATGTGATACTGCAAGCTAATGCCAACAATGTTCAGCTTTTCATCGCGGTATTAGAGGGACACGGTGCAACTAACCAAGATATGACGCGATATGCTCAAGCATCAGGTGGCTTGGTGATGTCTCGCGGTGCAGCAGATTTCGAGTCCGGTCTGAGCAACTTAATTTCTGTTGTAGACAATCAGACTGAGGCGAGTTTCATCCTCGACTCCAATTTGTCATATGGGAAACATATCGGTAATATGCTGCTGACCACCAAAAGTCTTCAACAGCTTTCGGGAACGGTGGAATTCAGCTTGAATAAAACGATTCAGGCATCACCAGAAATTTTGCTGTCAACCCCAACGTTCTCCTCCAATACTATGAGCTTCACGGTTGATTTGGTTAATCAATCTAGGGTAAGAATTATTGTGGTTACTATCGTGGATCCTTCCCTAGTAAGAAATATATTCGTCAAAACTATAAGAGTTGATTCCAATCTTTCGAAGTTACTTGTTCCTATATCCATAGCCACATTGGGTCTCGAATCTGGCCGTAAATATTTAATATCAGTAAGAGCTATAGATGCCGAAGGAGTTGGAACTTTGGCACGTGAAATGCAGTTTCTCTTCCCTGTCATCAATTGAACGTCTTGTGTGAAAAAACGCTCATGACACGGTCACAGTGAACGTCTGAATATCAATAGATAAGCGTAACTTGAGCCACAAGCGCATCAAATGGCTT
>JAYTNY010000642.1:0-4098 GCA_043748055.1 Roseobacter sp. | reverse complement strand
ATGCGTCGGGCTGTCAATCGCCCCGCTTCAATAGTGCTACCCACACGGCGCAACAACAACGTACGCAAAAAGCCCGTCATACCGGTGCGTTGACCTAGCAACTGGCAAAAGGTTTCGGCTTGGGTGTACGCATCCTCAAGAAACGGCGGCAGAGTAATGGCATCCTCGGTGCGCTCGCCGTGCAACTCCACCCGAACAGGCCGCAGATACGGCTCGTTCGTCTCCGGGTTATTTTCGGTTTCCAAAAATTGGCGTGTGCGCCGCACAATGTGACGAATGAATGGATTATGTTTGTTTATGTGATCTGGGAAGATGCGTTTGATGCGACTCCAATCTGGTCGCGTCAGTTTGAGGTTGAAATCTGACGAACTGGCTTCAAATTTTTCATCGGTCATTCCCAGCTTTTTTCGCAAAACGTCGTAATCCCTGTCTTCGCTGGCGGGCGGCATGGGCGTGCGTATCCAATCCCACATATCTAAGTCAGATGTAGGCAGCGGCTCGGTCCCCATGAGCAATGGAATGGCAAGTTCCGGTTGCAACCATTTGCTGCCGAAGGTGCCCAGCACGGCCCCATCTTTTCGGTTTAAGGCCTCCAGCAAGTCCCATGTTTCGATGGGGTGTAACTGCACCGGCGTGGCCGTGGCCAGCAATAGGCTCTTGGTGCGCGAAGAAATGTGCTGCACAAAACGCAGCAAGTTATTGGGGGTGTTGTCGTCATATTCATGATCTTTGATGAGGTGCTGCCGCCGGGCACGATGGGCTTCATCCAAAATGACGCATTCCCATTCCATGTGGCGCAAGTAGGTCGAGGCATTGCTCTGGCGTGTCACCAACCCAGTTGAAACAATTCCGACCCGGCGCGGACATTCGCAAATAGATTTGTCGTCCTTGCTGGGGTAGCGCACTTCGTTTTCATCCCACCAATCTTTGCCATCCCACACAGCACTGGGCATATCCAGCAAGTTGCGCAGTTCTTCTTGCCATTGCCAAATCAGCGGCTTGGGTGCAAGCACCAGCACGGGTTTATCCCCTTGCAACGCCATTAACTCCGCAGCCATGGCCAACTGAATAGTCTTGCCCAGGCCCACCTGGTCGGCCAGAACAAAACGCGCACCCTGTGGTGTTTGGTGCGCCTCGAATGCCAGATTGACAAAATACTTTTGGTGCTCCCACAACCCGGAATCGCGCCGATAAACGGGCGATTCGATAATCGGTGCGGCGGGATCGGGCGTATCACTCTGCTTCCAGTCGTCTACGCCGGGAATGACCGTGCGGCGCGAGATGCGCTCGATGTCGGCGATGACGGCCTGAGCCAGCGGCACGGCGTGTGGCGACCCCCACAACGCATCAAACTCGGCTTGTGTCCATGCAATGGCATCCGGGCTGTCGTCTTCCCATAGCAATTCGTAGTTCATACGCCAGGCGGTTTTGCTTTCGTTGGCGCTGCCCATAAACGCGGTTTGACTGCCATTGGCTAATGTAATGATGCCCGCTTTGCCATGCACAAACCCAAATTGCGCATCGGGCAACACGCGCACTTGCAGTTTGCCACTGTGCAACAGTTCATACAGCTTTTGAAAGCGGCGTTGGCCGCCTGCTGTATCGCCAAATTGTTCAGGCTCGCCTGCGCACCAATCGCGGCGCATAGCTTCTTGGGCGGCTTTGGCCGTTTGCACATCGGCGGGGCTTAAATCCGAATTGCAGATCACGCGCGTCACGCCCTGCAAATTTTCGATTGCCTCGCCCGCCACCTCCAGGATTGAGGAGCGAAAGTACCCGGCGATACGATCATAGGCGCGTGCGCCAGCCAGCCGCGCAGTTAAAAAAGATTGGTCGAGGCGTTGGGTGCGGGAAGTGTAGCGACGGATGGGCATATCTTGCTCATGGATTCAAAACCTGCTGGATGGCGTTGCGAAACCAATCGGTTTGTGCCAGCCGATCAGGAGACACATTTAATTTTGCCAATGGCGCACGATCCACCTTTTCTTTAACGTCCAAAAACGGATAAAAAATCTCAAACTGGGCGCTAGCGAGGGCAGCAGCTATTTCTTCGTTCCCTTTATGCAATTGCTCGTTTTTAGGGTCAAAAATCTTTTCGGCAGTGAGTGCTTTGTAGCCCGCGCGTGTCTGATTCAACCCAAGTAGCACATTGTCGCGGGCGTATCGCGCGCACAGGTGCAAATGAGACTTCCACGCGTCTCGATCAAACTTGGCGTTCACCTCTGCAATGTTGTCGGGGTGATACAAATAGTTTTCAATGGAGTACAGGCCCAATACGCGCAAATTGGTCACACTTGCGCACAACGCTTGCACTTCCATATCCGTCATGTAATCGCGATCCATTAATGCGTACACCTGTGGATTATTTTTTGCAGCAAAGTACACATCGTTCTTGTCTTTAGCGGGCAGAAAAACACGGTCTGGGTCGTTCATGCGGTAATACAACGAGACATCCTGGTTTTCGCAGTAGGTAATTTTTTTACCGCGAAAGACTTGCGCCAATGATGCGCTGGGCACGGCGATTTCAATCACATCGCGGCTGGCGCGTGGCGCAGGCACCAGGGTCATCGGCTGGTCAAAATCAAGCTGATCGAAATCCAACAACACCGCATGTGCGGCAGCGTGCGCGTATTCAATAAACCCAAGTGAATGGCTGGCCGTCCACAATTGGCAGCCTTCAGGAATCCATTGTTCGGTAATTTCTTTGAGCAACGCATATTGCAGGGCCGTGTTCAGATGCACATCCAGTTCGTCAATCACATACACTGTGTCTCGGAAGGTCTCGCGCCGAATAAATAGGTTGAACAGGATATTGACTACTTCCTTTTCGCCACTGCTGAGGAGGTCGTAATGAATATCCGACTGCCCTTTGCGAAAACGAATATCTGCCACTTTGCCATTCCGTGCCGGAATGAGCGTTCGCAATGACAAGGCCGTGGCTTTGTCGTTTCCAAAAATCCGGCTGAGTGCATTGTTCACGGGGTCAATGTATTGCTTGCGCAAACGTGCCGCATCAAAGTCATCCCCAACAAACACCTCTTCCAACACTCGCACCGTAAGCATGTCTATGTCATTTTCAAAACGCTGATCGCGTTCAATATATCGCCGTGGGCGATCTGAATCTTGCCCAATGTCTACAGTGCTGCTCTGGCCCGTGCGCGTTAATTGCGGCACCTGTCGCAGCGAGCTGCGTCCATAAAATGCTGCCGGTTGCGATAGGCGTTTGACCATGTGCGTATCGCGGCGATGCATGGCCTGACCATTTGTGAACTCTGCAATGGCTTCGATGCTTTGAGCAGCCTCTTTTTTATAGTAAATATTCTCATCAGCCAATAGGCTGCTTTCTTGTTGATATCGGCTTAACCACTCGAATGCATCAAACACGCTGGTCTTGCCGCTGCCATTGGCACCCACCAGCAACACCAACTTGGGGGGCGGTTGCACATCGGACAAGTCCAACGTCAAATCGTTAAATCGTTTAAAGTTCACCAAACGTAGCTTTGAGATAAACATACAGCCCTATCTTACTGAGATTTACAGTGATTAAACCCGATCATTCCGCACCACCCCCGCCAACACCTGCGCCCAATAGGCATCCTCTTTCCAGTGCGGCATTTGCCCCGTCGGCAACCGGGCAAAGTAATCCAACAGCACCAGAATCGTCTGTCGTTGCGCCCAATAATCGCCCCGCCCCGCCGCTGCAATCTCGTGGCGCAGCCAGGCTTTGCCGCTTTCGGCGTTTTCGTCCTCGCGGGTTTTGAACACGGCGAACAGGCAATGCCGCAACAGACTACTGCCAAAGCCAGCCCCACCCAGCACGGCCCCCTTAAATTCGCTGGCCGTTTTCAGGCGGGCTTCGTTGGCGGCGGCGCTGCCCAACAGCGCGGTGTAATCTCGCAGGCCGAAGCCGCGCGCAAATTCCTGGTACACGCCCTGGCGCAGCTCGCCATGGCTTTCCACATCCAGCCCTTTCACGTAAAAGCGTTCTTCGGCGGTCAAGTCGCGCCACACATCGGCGCGGGTGTTGGGGTCGGCGTGCAGGGTGCGCGGGATGAGGAAATGGCTGGCGATCTGCACCGCGTTTTCAATGGCCTGTTG
>JAYTNY010000641.1:0-1664 GCA_043748055.1 Roseobacter sp. | reverse complement strand
GGTCAGTGGCTTGGGGGTGGCCTTTGGCATGAGGGGATTATGGCGCAAGTTGATGGGCGGCGCGCCTCGGTAAAGGCCCCCACCCCTCCGATGGCACAGGCTGGCCTGCCTGCAGGATGACAGGGTTCAACAGGATTTATGAAAAGTTCTATCCTGTTAAATCCTGTCTAGAAAACCGCTTAAGTCTCGTCTTCAAACATGCTGCTGATGCTCTCGCCATTGTGGATGCGGCGAATGGCCTCGGCCAGCAGCGGGGCAATGCTTAGCACCTTCATGTTGGGCAGGCGCTTGGCGGGCGGGATGGGGACCGTGTTGGTGGTGACAATCTCTTGCACATCGGTCAGCGCACGCATCCGCTCAATCGCCAAACCGGTGAACAAGCCGTGCGTGCACGTCACCGTGATCTTGCCCACCTTGTGCTCACGCAATCGCTCGACCAACTCCACAATCGTGCCGCCGGTTGCAATCTCATCATCCAGAATAATGATGTCTTTGCCGTCTACATCGCCCACCATTTCAATATCCACCTTGTCATCAGAGAGGCGGCGTTTGTTGCCCGCGGCAACTGGCAACTTAAGTTGTCTCGCAAACTTGGCCGCGTTCTTGGCGTTGCCCAAGTCCGGCGAGACGACGACCGAATTCTCCAGATCGCCGCGCTCTCGAAAATATTTCGCCAGCACGCCCAGCGCATTCAGGTGATCCACCGGCATGGAGAAAAAGCCGTGCACTTGCGGCGAGTGCAACGTCATCGTCAGCACGCGGTTGGCGCCGGAGGTGCTCAGCAAATCGGCCACCAAACGGCCTGCGATTGAGATGCGCGGCGCATCTTTCTTGTCGCTGCGGGCATAGGCATAGTGCGGCATCACCGCCGTTAGCCGTGCGGCTGCGCTGCCACGGGCGGCATCCAGCATCAGCAGCAGCTCCATCAGGTTTTCCTGCACCGGTTCGCACAGGGGCTGAATAAAAAAGACATCGGCCTCGCGGCAACTGGCTTGCAGTTGCACATACAGGCAGTCATTGCTAAATCGTCGCACTTCCACCGGAGCCAGAGGCAAGCTCAGGTGTCTGCAAATTTCGTCGGCTAATTCTTTGTGGGCGTTGCCAGAAAAGATGGTGATTCCTCGCATAATTCAAACTCGCGTTACTTTGTGTCGTCTATACAACTTCAGTCGAGATGATTATACGAACGCGATTGCGAATAAGCACGAAGAAATAAACACGAAGAAACGAAGAATCGAAGATTTCTCTCAAGGTCTTCGGTTCTTCGCTTCTTCGTGTTAAAAAACCTGCGATAGACCTACAGCGTTGTCACCTGCGTCATCAAGTTCAACGTGTCCGGGGCCAGCGTGGCATCGGCATTCACGATGATGACGTTGTTGCTGCGCGCCATCTTCGACCCAACCTCGCGGGCTTGCGCCAGGCCGCGTCGCCGCGGGTAATGCACATGAATCTGTTTGCGATACGGAATGAGCACGGCCTGGGTCTTGTCCGTGCTGCCATCATCCACCACGATGATCTCGACGCTGCGCGGGCCTGCGCTGTGGCGAATGGTTTGGGCCAACACGCTTTCGATGACGGCTGGCAAGGTGCGGGCTTGGTTGTATGCAGGAATGACGACAGATATAAGCGGCATTGTTCACCTCGACGAATAAAAATAAGGCCTT
>JAYTNY010000640.1:0-2808 GCA_043748055.1 Roseobacter sp. | reverse complement strand
AACCAGGTTTCGCGTCTAGGAAGACGTTGAGAAACCTGGTTTGTCTACGCGGGTTTGCTGATGCGAAACTTGGAACTCGATATGAGCGACGCTAATCAGACACACGACGGATCACACGACTTCGATTTTTTCTATGGGCGCTGGCGTGTGCAAAACCGCCGTTTAACCCAACGCCTGCAAGGCTGCACCGAGTGGGAACAGTTTGACGCCATCCAAGAATGTGCGCCGCTGTTGGGCGGTCTGGGCAACACCGACCACATGCAGACCTATGAAGGCAAAACCGTTGGCTGGTCGTTGCGCTTCTACAATCCCATCACCCAACGCTGGAGCATTTACTGGGTGGGTGGGCGAGATCACCTGCTGTTGCCGCCGGTGCATGGCGCATTCGCCAACGGCCTCGGCCAGTTTGATGGGACGGACGAATTTGAGGGCAAACCGATTTGGGTGAAATTCTTGTGGTCGAAGATGGACACGGCGACACCGCATTGGGAGCAGGCATTCTCGGCGGATGGCGACGGCAATTGGGAAATGAACTGGGAGATGGATTTTACGAAAATTTGACTGTATGGATATTCTTAACCGTTTGTTAGGCCACAGCGCTTGGACGACCCAATATCTGTTGGAACGCTCCCGCGAATTAACTCAAGCGCAACTCCATCAGCCATTCGACATCGGCCACCAAACCTTGCTGGCAACTGCCGAGCACTTGGTGGACAACATAGAGACGTGGACGGACTTGATGTTGCAACGCCCGATCCGGCAATATCCCGCCGATGTGCAAATTGAGCGTGAGACGTTAGATGGCCTGATCGCGCGCCACCAAGCCGCCGCTGATGAGTTCAACAAACTGGCGTGCCAACTGGCTGATGAGAATCGTCTGGATGACATCTATAGCGATTTTCTGGATAACCCGCCGCAGTCTAAAAGTTTTGGCGGCACCATTGCCCATGTGCTCACGCACAACCACCAGCACCGCGCCGAGATCATGCATATGCTGACGCGCTCGGGCATGGCTGAGGTGATCGAAGGCGACGTGTTGGGCTGGGAAAATCAGCCGAGAGAAAAAATCTGACCTGACAGGTTTTCCGAAACCTGTCAGGTCTAGCCGCAAGCTAAACGTGCGCGAGCCAGACCTAGCAGATGGGTACTGACGGTGTTAGCGGCGCAGCGTTCAAACCTGCCAGGTCATGAGTTACGCAACAAGCTGCAACACGCCCGTCTTCATCGCCCCATGCGATGATCCGGTGAGGATCATGGATTTGCGGCCCGTGCTGCGCGTGTAGTCGTCGGTGATGCGTTGCACCACGGCACCTGCATCGGCCAAGCCCAGCACTGCCACCGTGCCGCCGCTGCCGCCGCCGGTGATCTTGGCTCCAAACAAGCCGCTCTCTGGCCCAGCCCGGCGCACCAACTCGACCAGTTGATCGGTGGCCTCGCTGCCTAGCCCGCACGCACTGTAGCTTTGATGCGACTGAAACATGAGTTCGCCCAGGAGTTGCGCATAGGCACTCTGGTAGCTGCCGAGCAGGGCGCGGAAGAGTTGCACGCGATGATGCTCGTAGATAGGATGCTCGGTGGGTTGGCGCACGGCATACACGCGCGCTGGGTCAATCTTGGTCACGCTGTCGGTAAAGCCTTTGTAGCGTTGCAAAAATTCTGCGCCACTGATCTCGTGTGGCACGTGCTCCCGAAAATGGGTCTCCCACTCGCTCGGCGAGATATTGGCCAAACACCCGCCAAATCTCTCGTCTCTAATCTCTAATCTCCCACCCCCAATCTCCCTCGCCTCCAATCCCATCACATCCGCCACAATGCGGTAGCCCATAAACGCGCCCACGCGCACCGAGGTGTAATCTGACCCGGAGACGGCGTGGCGCACGCCGCTGTCTATGCCCCACACCGCTAATTGCTGCGGCAGCTTTACGCTGGGTTGCAGCTCGGCGGGTTGGCATAAGAGGGCCATCAGGCTGTCTTGCTCGCCGCATGCGCTGGTCATTTGGTCCATCACGCCGCAGGGTGCGCCCACTACCAGGTTCTCGGCTTTCTGGCACAGCAGGGCCACATCGCGCCCCATCAGTTGCAAGCCCAGCAAGCCTGCCAATGCTTGCATGGATGCGACCTCAATCGCCGCCGACGAACTCACGCCCTTGCCCGCAGGCACCGACGACGTAATCAAAATGCGCAAGCCGTGATTGAGCTTGAGGCCGCGCTCGCGCAGCAAGACGATGAGCGTGCCGATGACATAGGCCGCCCAGCTTTGCTTCTCGTGGCGCGTCAGCACCTCGTGTGCGCGCGCATAGTCTGCATCAGAATGCTGGCTGGCTTGCTCAACTGCATCGAGCGAGACACTCACTGTCGAATCCGAATTGATCTCGGCGGCGCTGAGGCTGCGCACGATGAGGCTGCGGTCTGGTGCGGCTTGCACGGCGGCATAAGTCGCCACCGCCAGCGGCAACTCCAGCACCAGCGCGCCCGAGTAATCGGCGATGCCGCCCATCAAATCCAACCGGCCTGGCGCGCGCCCGGCAAAAATGGGTTGGGATGAATCGAAGAGCGGCTGCGCGTTTTGCGCATCGCCGTCCAACGCGCTCAGCAAATGGTCTAAATCAGCAGGCGGCGTTTGGGTTGGGTTGATGGGTTTCCAGTTGGGGTTGTTGGTAGTGGACATTGGACATTCCTCGTAGTTCTTCGGCCTTCTGCTCCGGCGCGGTGTCGCTTAAAAAATTGCCACCGCCGATCTCGGCAGCGGCCACAAATTTTTGCAGACCAGGCTTGCGCAGCGGCGGGTGAAACTGCAAGTGCGCGTGA
>JAYTNY010000639.1:0-2850 GCA_043748055.1 Roseobacter sp. | reverse complement strand
TTCCAGGCTTTAGCCGGTTACGGACTTGCGGTATCGCGATGGCAGAGAGTGAGTTACTAACCGGCTAAGGCCTGGAATCCTTTTTGTTGCGCACCAGATTGGTAGAATGCCGCGTTTGTTAAACCGGTGCCTGATGCACCAAAATTTGGTTTTGATTTGAAATGATTTTGATTCGTGATGCACTCAAGGCCCTTGTCATTCTAGCTATTGAAAGCGCGCAAGCGGCGGGCGATTTGCCTGCGTTTGAGTTGCTGCCGTTCAGCCTGGATCACCCGCGCCAAAGCGAGATGGGCGATTATGCGGTGAGCATTGCCATGCAATTGGCGCGGATTGCCCGGTTGCCGCCACCGCAAATTGCGCAGCGCATCGCCAAACATTTGCAGTTGGGCGATGTGGCAACAGCCGAGGTTGTTGCGGCGTTTATCAACATTCGCCTTTCACCTGCATATCTTTCAGGTCAGGTGGATGGGGTGCTGAGCGCGGGGGCGGCCTGGGGCGACATCAACTTGGGCCAGGGCCACAAGGCGCAGGTGGAACACGGCAGCGCCAACCCAACCGGCTTTGCGACGATTGGCACCGGCCGCAACGTTGTCATCGGTGACACATTGGCCAACACGCTGGAGGCCGCAGGCTACAACGTACATCGAGAGTGGTATGTGAACGATGCAGGCAACCAGGTTCACATGTTTGGCGAGAGCCTGTTTGCCCGCTATGCGCAAGCGTTAGGCCGTGACGAAGAAATGCCAGCCAAAGGTTATTTGAAAGAAGATGTGCAAGAGATTGGTACTCGCATCGCGCAGCGCGAAGGCGACAAATTTCTGCACAGTCCACGCGCCGAGGCCATCACCGAATTGGGGCGCATGGGCATTGCTGAAGTGATGCAGAACATGCGCGCCACGATGACTCGCATCGGTGTTCGGCATGACAACTATTTCAGCGAGGAGAGTTTGTATAGCAGTGGCCTGGCCGATGAGATGCTGGATGTGTTGCGCCAGCGCGGCCAGATTATTGAGCATGATGGCGCAGAATGGTTTAGCGAGGACGGTAGTCCCATCCGCGCAGGGCAGGGCCGCAAGCAAAGCAGCGCCGATTATGTTGATGACGTTGTAGATGTTGAAGAAGCTGAGCCTGAAGAAGAGGAAAAAGGTAAGAAGCTGCCGGTGCAGGCCGTCGTCATCCGCTCGGCCCGCGTCATTGCCAACCCAGAAGATCGGGCGACCTACTTTGCCAGCGACATTCCGTATGCCTGGAACAAAGTAGCGCTGCGCGGCTATAACCCAGCCGTTTACGTATGGGGCGAAGATCATCAGGCCGATGTGCCACGCGTGCTGGCGGCGGCCAAAGCGCTTGGCTTGCCCGATGGTGCGGTGCGCATCGTCATCTATCGCTTTATTACGTTGTTGCGCGACGGGCAGGAAGTGCGCATGGGCAAGCGCAAAGGCAACGCCATTTGGATTGACGATGTGATTGACGAGATGGGTGTGGATGCCTTTCGCTACGTCATGCTCTCGCGCAGCGTGGACACCAAGTTTGTGTTCGACATCGGCGTGCTGAAAGAGCAGAACGACAAGAACCCGGTGTTCTATGTGCAATACGCGCATGCGCGCATCGCCAGCATTTTTCGCAAAGCCCAGGAAGAAAATTGGGATGTGAACCGCGAGGCGGTGGTAAACCTGACCGAACCCAGTGAGTGGATGCTGATGCGCAAGATTCTGGAGTTGCCGGAGATTATTGAGCAGGTGGCGACGAGTTTGCAGCCGCACACCTACACCACGTATGCCCGCGAGTTGGGCCAAGCGTTTAGCAAGTTTTACGATGAGTGCCGCATCAAAGGCACTGCGCCGGATGTGGCAGGCAGCCGCCTTAAACTGGCCCAAGCTGCCCGGCTGACGCTGGCGCGGGTGTTGACATTAATGGGGATGAGTACGCCGGAACGTATGTGAGATTGACAGAAGTCAGAGATCAGATGTCAGACTGATACGCATAATTCTGACTTCTGACTTCTGACTTCTGACTTCTGACTTCTGACTTCTGACTTCTGAAATTTATGGGAATCAAACCAGACCATTGGATTCGCCGGATGGCGAAAGAACACGGCATGATTGAGCCGTTTGTCGAAGCCTCGGTGCGCAAAGACGTTGTCAGCTACGGCGTGTCGTCGTATGGGTATGACATTCGGGTGAGTAACGAGTTCAAGATTTTTACAAATGTGAACTCGGCTATTGTTGACCCGAAGAATTTTGTGTCGGATTCGTTTGTAGATTTTGTGGGGGATGTATGCATCATCCCGCCCAACTCGTTTGTGCTAAGCCGCACGGTGGAGCATTTTCGTATTCCGCGAGATGTGCTCGCCATTTGTTTGGGCAAAAGTACATACGCACGCTGCGGGATCGCTGTCACCATTACGCCGCTTGAACCAGGTTGGTTTGGCTATTTGACTTTGGAAATATCCAACATGACACCGCTGCCTGCGAAGGTATATGCCAACGAAGGTATTGCCCAGTTGCTGTTCTTGGGTGGCGATGGCGAGTGTGAAGTAAGCTATGCCGACAAGAAAGGCAAATACCAGGGCCAGGTGGGCGTGGTGCTGCCGAGGATAGAAAAGTAATGAGCGTAAGCGAGCGAGATGAAAAACGTGAGCGTTCGAGCGAGAACAAACCAGGTTTTTATAAAAAACCTGGTTTGTTCTCGCGGGTCTGCTGCGCCGTAATTTTTGCTCTTTGCGTGGGCGTTTCTAAACCCGCACACGCCCAGCAAGCAGTCATCACAATTTCGCCCGGAGCGTTCAAACTGATTCGCTTGGGCACCACGCCGTTTTTTGCGGTGAACGTGGCCGGTGCAAGCCCCATC
>JAYTNY010000638.1:0-10454 GCA_043748055.1 Roseobacter sp. | reverse complement strand
CATCCCGAAGGTTCCGAAACCTTCGGGATGTTCACCGCTCGGCTGGCCTGGCCCAAGCCGCCCTTCATCGCAAACTTCGGCCCCAGCGCTTTGCCCACGGTGGCGCCTGTGCCTGCGCCTACGTTTCCCGCTAAAGTGCCAGGCACTTTGGTCGCATCCTCACAAGCGGCGTAGCCCGCTGCGGCATCGGGTCGAACCCTGGCATCACCAATCAACAGATCGAATAATATGGCCGCAGGCACTATCGGCACTTTGGCTACGCCCACATCAAAGCCGATGTCGCGTTCCTCCAGCCAATGCATCACGCCATCCGCCGCTGCTAACCCAAACGCGCTGCCTCCGCCCAGCAGCACAGCATGCACTTTGTCCACCGTGCAGGTGGGGTGCAGCAAATCGGTCTCGCGGGTGCCGGGGCTGCCGCCGCGCACATCTACGCCGCACACCGCACCCTGCTCACACAACACCACCGTGCAGCCTGTGGCGGCCTCCAGGTTTGTCCAGTGGCCCACGCGCAAACCGGGCACATCGTTGAGGGCATTGTTGAGCATAAGGGTTTTAGACAGGATGACGGGATTCAACAGGATTTATCAGCCAATTCTCTTCGTCCTGTTCAATCTTGTCTATTAGACGTTATTCGAATTAAGCCTTTTCACCACAGAGGCACTGAGAACACAGAGAAAACAGCGGATTTTTTAGAGTCCTCTGTGCACTCTGTGTCTCTGTGGTGTATTTCCGATAACGTCTACTTGAATACGACAGGCAAATACAGGTCCACCCTCGGCGGCACATACACATCATTTGGGTCGAGGCCGTGCGTGCCATCGTCGTCAACTTTCAGGCTCACGCCTAAATCGGTGCGGCTGGCGGGCCAAGTTGTAGGCACGCCCACTTGGAACACCGCTGCGCCACAAGCCCCATCCGGCAATGTGCCAATCGGCCCGTCAAAGCCATCGCCATTCTCGTTGGCAACCCAGTAGGCGGGCAGGGTGATGGAAGAAATCTCTGGCGGGAACTTGACCGTGACCTGCACCCCCGTCGCGTCTACATTGCCGGTGTTGCAAAACTCAATCGTAAAGACGTTGGTGGCACCTGGCGTAATCGTCGTCGAAGGAGGCACTTGCGCCGCCAGCGCCACGTATTGCACCGCCACGCTGGCTACGCTTGGCGTGTTTGGCACTGCCGCAAGGGCCGAACTGCTTTGCAGCCGCGCCGTGTTGCTGATCGCGCCGTTCACCGGTTGCTCAATCCGCGCCGACAGGGTGTAGGTCTTGGTGGTGTTGGCGGGCAATGCATCGGCCCAGCCAAAGGGGATGTGTTGCCCGTAGCCCGGCGTGGCCGAGATCAGCTTGGCCCCTGCTGGCAATTTGTCTATCACCTGCACTGGCTTGGCGGTGCTCAGTTCAATTGGCCCGTCGCTCGTTACTAATTTCAGCGACCAGCCTTTGCCAATCTGGCCAACGTCGTTGGCTTGGTCGTCGTTGACAAACAAGCGCCATGTGCCGTTGGGGTTGGTGCCAATAAATGTGGCGAGGTTAATGTTGTGAGTGTTCGGCGCTGGCGCGGGCAAGCTGTCTTTGCCATCGTTACCCACGTAATCGGTTGGGCTGTAGGTGCCCGTCACAATCTCGGTTGCATCCGGCAACTCGGCTGCGCCTGCGCGGAAGATGAGCGTGGCATGGTTGAGCGACGTGTTGACACCGGCATCGGACATCAACAACACGCTTTGGCCTTGCGGCCCCACCAGCAGCACATCCAGGTCTGCCGCAAATTTGTGCGTCACATCGTGCAACGTCACGACAATATCTTTGATCGTCGTCAAGCCTTGCACATTCAAGGTGGCGGGGTAGGGGTCTGCGGTGCCGTGCGTCGCAGCGGTGTCGCTGGGCACACGGATGAGGCTGATGGGCGGTAGATCGAACGGCCCGGCGTTGCTCAGCACCAGCGTAAACGTCACTAGGTTGCCGTTAAAAATAACAGCGGGCGAGACAACTTTTACCAAGCTCAACATGGTTTGCGTTATAGGCGTGGGGTTGGGTGGGCTGGTTTCGGTCTCCGAGATCACCAACACCGATACGATATTGCTCTGCGCCGCCAACACCGTTTGGGTAAAGGTGCCGCCCACAAAGTTGACCTGTGCCTGATTGGTAATTGTGGCGGTGTCCGCGATGCCCGCCATCACCTGCACCGCAAAGCGAACCACCGTGCTGTTGCTGATGGCGGGCGTGTCGCTTAACGTGAGCAAGCCACCCTCGCTGGCGGTAGCCCCATCCCCCAACCGGAAGACCAAATGCGTGCCCAGCGTATGCGTGACTACATCAAACCCATCGTCGCCCGCCGCATCGGTCTGCGGTCCGGCGTTGGGGCCAAACAGAATGGCGGCGCTGCCCGGCACATACGTCGTGCTGATGGGAATCGCGTCGGACAAGACCACCCCGGCGGCCACATCGTTGCCCACGCTGGAAATAGCAATTTGATACGTCAACACATCGCCCGGCCGCACGGTGCCGCTGGGGCTAAACGTAGCCGTCACCGTTTTGTTGATCGCCAGCGCGGGTTGAAACACTTCCGTCGCAAAACTGACTACGCCGGGGAAGTACGTGTCCCCAGCGGTGGTGAGTGTGAGCGTAGCCACGCTGACGCTGTTGTCCAGCAGGCCGTCTATGGCTACGGTGTCAATATCAAAGCCCAGCGTGTTGGTGTAGGCCGGGTTGCCGGTCAACATCAACGCACCCTTGTTCGAGAGCGTGCTGTTAAAGAAATCGTTGGCTGGGTTCACCGTGTTGCTCAGCGTCACGCCATTCAACTGTGCGGCGTCGCCTGCCACGCCTCGGTCTCCTTCGTAGGTCACCAGGCCAATCGTCGCGGTCACTGGCCCGCTGGCAGGGGTTACAAAGCCGTTTAGCACAATGGTGGTGGAGGGCGTGTTCGCGCTGTTGAGTGAGCCATAGCCATCGAACACGGCCAGGTTGCGCAGCGGCTCGGTCTCATCGGCATAGGCCACCACCAGCGACCAACCCACGTAGCGCCCGGTGCCGGTGATGGCTTGCACATTCGCCAGCGTATACACACCGCTGCCCGCCGCTTGCACCAACGCGGTCACATCGGCAAAGCCTTGATAGTCTAGGCCGTTGACATCGACACGCGTGGCCGTGACGGTGACGTAATTTGTGTTCGTCGGCGTCGCCAGCCACGCCGTGTTGCTAAGCGCCACGCGTGGTGCGGGCAGGCTGTTTAGATTGGCCCCCCAATACAACCCGGCCCACACCACCTGGGCTGCGGGTTGCAGCGCCACGGCTGCGCTGCTTGAGTTGAACGTGGTGAGGTCAGCGTCAGCATCGACATACACCATCGCATGCACGTTGTTGCTGTGCGTGCTGGTGAGTGCCGTTTGCGCGGTGAGGCAGTCAACCTCTGCCGCCGAGCAGGTGAGCAACGTGTTGCCCACCAAGCGAATGTTGCCGCGCGTGGTAGCGGTAAACCGCAGCGCAAACGGGCGGACGATGGCGGCCTGTGCAAACTGTGTGAATGTGGTGACAACAAACAAGGCGATTGCGAGACGAAAAATCCAAGAGCGTTTCACGGTCAGGTTCTCTCCCCCAGAAACAGCCATGAGCGTGGCTGTGAGGGCTATTCTATGCAATGGGAATTAGAGGAGGTCGTATCCCCAGATGCGACCTCCTCTCTCCATATCATCCCGTTATCACCACTTTGCTGGCTTGCCCCTTGTAGACTAACTCGAACCCCTGAATGCCCGAGGCCAGCGGCAGCACATGGCTCACCAGTGCATCCAGTTTGCTGCTGCGGGGCTGGGCCAGAATCGCCATCGCCCGCTTCAGGCCATCCGGCGTGGCACTGTAGCTGGTGATGAAGTTGATCTCGCGTAGAAAGGCGCGCCAGTAATCCAGCTTTAGCTCGGTGTGGGGTTTACCGCCGAACAGCAGTACGGTGCCGCCATCGCGCAGGCTGGCCAGGGCCAGCGCCACCGTCGCGTCGTTGACCACCGTCAGAATCACCAGGTCTACGCCGCGTCCGTGCGTGTGTTGCCTGCACAGCGCGGAGATGTCGTCGCGGTTGCTTGCCCCACCGCCTGCCGCGCCCAGTTCTTTTGCAGTTTCAATGCGCGCCTCGCGCACATCGGCCACCAGCGTGGTCACACTGCGGTCGCACAGCAGCGGCACAAACAACATGCCAATAGCCCCTGCGCCGACGATGAGCGCGCTATCGCCTTCGACCAAACGCACGCGGTCGAGGCCGCGCAAACAGCAGGCCATCGGCTCCATAAAAATGGCGCGCAGATCGGGAACGCCGTCCGGCACAGGCACAACCAAGTGCTGCACGTTTAGCGTTGGCACCAAAATGTATTCGCTAAAGCCGCCGGGGGTCACGTTCGTTTTTTTGAAGGTGGGGTCCATCGTCTCGCTGCCGCGCCGTGAATAGTGCGAGGCGTAATCCGGCGTGTGATGCGCCATGCCCAGGCGCTGGCCGATGGCAAATTGCGTCACGCCATCACCCAGCGCATGCACCACGCCCACAATCTCGTGGCCCAGCTTTTGCGGCTTGGCATAGCCATCGCCATAAATCTTCATTGTGTCGGTGGCGCACACACCGCAGGCGGTCATGCGCACCACAAGCTCGCCTGCGGCGGGTTGGGGCAGGGGCGCTTGTTGGAGGGCGACCTCGTTGTCTTTCTCACAGATTAAGTAGTTCATGGTCAATTGCGTTTTAACATATAAACCTCTTGCAAAAGCAGGGGCGTTGCATGCAACGCCCCTGCGAGCGCCGCGTGCGAATGGACTTTTGCAAGAGGTCTACTGACGAAACTCAGTCGAGTCATGTCACAGGGCTTCCTCGCCTCGCGGACTTGGCTCGGAATGACCGAATTACGCAGCAAGTTACCCTCTCGTCAACGCTGTCAACCTGCTCATGCTATCGCGCACCGCCGGAAACACCCCACGATACACCTCGAACAAGTCATCATAAATTTTTTTCGTTGCCGCGTTTGGGGTAAAGCGTTCACTCGTCCCGGTCATCGCCTCGGCTGCTGCAATCGCATCGGCATACCAGCCTGCTGCCGATGCCCCCAGGATACCCGCGCCCAAACACGTCGCTTCAACCGATGTGCTGCGCACCACGTCCACGCCGGTTACATCGGCCACAATTTGGCACCACAGGTTGCTCTTGCTGCCGCCGCCCATCGTCACATATTCGTTCACGCGGTAGCCTAGGCGGGCCATCGTGCCGTCGCCGGTCAGGCGTTGCTCAAAGGCAATGCCCTCCATGATGGCGCGGTAAAAATGCTCGCGCCCATGTTGCCCTGTCCAGCCAATGGTGATGCCCGTTGCGGCGGCATCCCAATACGGCGTCATCACGTTGCTCCAATACGGCACTAGCAGCAGCCCCAGCGACCCTGGCGGCAGTTTGGCCGCAGCGGCTTCCAGTTGTTCTTCTGGGCTTAAGCCGATGGGGTTGTGTTTGAGGTCGCTCGCAAACTTATCCACAAACCAGCCCACGGTGAACACGCCGCCTTTCAGACAGTTCTCTAAAAAGTAACCCTGCGGCAGCGGCGCGGCCATGGTGCGGAACCACGAGTCGGTCAGATAATCTGGGCTGTAAAAGCCACCGATGACGGCTGTGCCGAGATTTAAGTACGCCCGCGTTTTGCCCAACGCGTTGGCCCCCAGCCCGGCGCACTGCCCATCCCCCGCGCCCGCCACCACCGGCAAACCGACAGGCAAACTTGTGGCTGATGCGGCTTGCGCACTCACCTCGCCCATGATTTCGCCGGGCCGAACCAGCGTGGCAAACTGTTCTTCGCGCAAGCCCAACGTGCGCATCAACTCACCTGCCCACGTGCCGTGCTGCATATCGACTAAGCCCATCGGGTCGGCGCAGGCCACGCTGGTTTTGAACTGACCCGTAAGCCGATGGGCTAGAAAGCCATGCACATCCAGAATCTTGTGCGCGCGTGCAATGCTCTCCGGCTCATGTTCCATCAGCCACAAAATTTTGCTGAGCGAGGGCGTGATGGACAGCGCCTTGCCTGTGATGCGGTGCAAGGCCTCCGCGCCAACTTTTTCTTGCATCGGTTTCAGTTGGGCGCGGCTGCGTTCGTCCAGCCAAGTGATGCCGTTGCGCAGCGGCCCGCCGTTTTCATCCACTGGCACAAAGGTCTCGCGTTGGTGGGTCAGGCAGATGGCTTGGGCGCGGGTCAGGTCAATCTTGTGGCCCAGGTCTTGCAGCGCGGCGCACAGGGCATGCCACCAGTCCTCGGCGTGTTGCTCGTAAAAGTTGGGTTGAGGCGAGAGCAACGCAAACGGCCCACCGCGCCCCTCGGCCAACGCCCGTCCGCTGGCGTCCCAGGCGATGGCTTTGCAGCTGGTGGTGCTGCTGTCTACGCCGATGACGAAGGCTGTGGTGAATTTGTTCATGTTGATTTTGGATTTTGGTGCAAAGGCTCAAAAGCGCAAAAGCCGTGACCGTGATGCATCTTACGGCTATTACAAAGTCACTTGACAAACCTTATTCAGCCGTCGTAGGGACTGGGTTTCCCTGTCCGAGTTCGAAATCAGCGCAGGTTTGGGCAGGGAGACCCAGCCCCTACGCTTAAGCAAAACGGACTTTCGAATAGTCGTAGATGTATCTTTAGCCATAGTGTTCAAAACAAATTTGCGCCTAGAATCCACCATTCAAACTTTGCCCTATGAATACCAAGCTCAAAAGATACCTGCGAATGATGTCGCCCCTGATTGCAGTGCAATTCTTCTTGTTTGTGCTGAATGTCGTCACGACCGGACTCGACCCATTCTGGTCGGTGTATCCCATCGCGGCTATGATGATCCCCGAACTCATCGTGGCCTCGCAAGTTTTTCTGGCCGATGAGGACAAGGGCAGCGCAGAGCAACAACAATTTTCGGATAGCAATGCGTCGCGCAAAGAAGCCCGTGACGCCGCCCGCGAATTTAAGCGCGAAGCCAAAAAGGTGGCGCACGATATTAAACGAGGCGATTGGGAGGGCGAGTTGCCCACGATTGCGACCAGCGCCGCCAATACCTCCAACACGGCAAACGCCGCTGCATCAGCGCAGTTTGATGTCTCGGTGCAAGACCAACTGGCCCAGGCTAAGCGCTATAAGCAGCAGGTGGAAACGCTGCTGAAAGCCAATCCAAACAAGAGCGCTCTCATGGCGGATGTGTCCAGCCAGATTAATGATTGGATGAAGACGGTGGAAACGATGGCGACGCGCATCACCGACTTCAAACGCAACCCGGTGATCCAGAATGATTTGAAGACCGTGCCGGATGCAATCAAAAAGCTGGAAGGGCAAGTGGCAAGTGAAACCGATGCGCGCGTCAAAGGCCGCCTGGAGCAAACGCTACTAACGCGCCAAAACCAATTGGTGACGCTGGAAAAACTGCAAAGCTCCATGCGTCAGGCTGAGGTGCAACTGGAAAGCACAGTGGCATCGTTGGGCACCATTTACTCGCAAGTGCTCACGGCCCAATCCACCAACCAGGTGGCGGATTATGGGCATTTGGCTACCGAGGTGACGGAGCAGGTGCACCAATTGCAAGACCAGATTGAAGCGCTGGAAGAAGTGAAACTGGGACAGCCGAAGAGTAATTTGCATTAGCGTGTTGGCTTTAGCGACAACAGCATCACCGCCAGTATCGCCAGTGCGCCACCCAGCCATTGCAATGGCTGCAATAACTCGCCAAATACCATTACGCCAAAGAGAGCTGTTGCCACCAACTCGGTCATGCTGAGAATGGAGGCCAGGGATGCGCCGATGCGTTGCATGCTGGATAGCAAGCTGAGGATGGGCAGCGCTGTGGCAAACACAGCCATGAGGGCCATGAGCAGCAGCGTGCGTGCATCATTGATGGGATGGATGGGGTGGAAGGTAAAAGATACTAAGCCCAACGGCAGCGCCATCAGCCCCAACCCCAACGCAATGACCCCGCCGGAAAGTTGGATGTAGGCGGTGGCTGTAAGCGCAGGCGCACGCGCTTGCAGCTTTGTGCCAATGATGAGGTAGCACGAGTAGACGAGGCAGCCGGCCAGCCCCAGCCCCACGCCGATGAGATTGACCGATGCGCCCGGCGCACCCACGGTTAGCACAGCCCCTACTAAAGCAATGAGCAACGCAACAATTTTGCGTTGCGTCAACGCCTCGCGCAAAAAGATGCGCGCCAAAAGGGTGACGCAAGCGGGATACAAGTACAGCGAGATGCTGGTGAGTGCGATGGGGACGTATTGCGTTGAGAGGAGATACAACGTGGATTCGATGACATACAAAAGCCCCATCAGCACAAAACCAGCGGCGTGCGCGGGTGGCAGCTTGATGTGGCCGCTGCGCAGCACCAGCGGCCAAGCCACCAGCGAGGCCAGCAAGAAGCGATAGACCAGTACGGTCATGGTGTTTAGGCCACTGGCGTTGGCGAAGCGAAAGAAAACGGGGTAGAGCGCGAACAACACGCCGGAGATGAGCGCGAGGGCGATGCCAGTGGTGCGTGGATTTGACATTCATGTTCTAAATGGCTTGCACCAACCCGCGCAAAAAGGCGGCGCGATGATCGATCTCGTGCGGCTTGGCTTCTAATACATGCAGCGCGCCATAGTCCTCGATGCAAAACGAGGCGGCCACGGTGCCGGTGACGGCGGCGCGGGTGGGGTCGGCGTGCTGCACAAAATCGGCCATGAAGCCGCCGCAAAACGTATCGCCTGCGCCAGTCACATCGACGGCATTCGTGGGCAGGGCGGGCACATGCCATTGTTGGGCTTGGCCTTTTGCGCCGCGCTCGTACACGTAGCAGCCATCGCTGCCCAGCTTGATGATGACGAGGCGCGGGCCGCGCTCGGCGAACCAGCGGGCGCAGTCCTCCATCTGCATGGTGTCGCCCGGGAATAAATTCTCCACTTCCTGGTCGCTGGGCAAAAAGATGTCTACTTGGGCCAGCATCTCTTCCACGTAGGGTATTAACGCTGGGTGCATGTTGCGCTCGCCAGGGTCAATGCTCACAATATTCACACCTTTGGCACGCGCCGCTTTGGGCAAGTTGAGCTGGGTGGCGAAGTTGATGGGGGCGATGTGCAAAGCGAAGGCGCTGGTGAATGGGGATTGGTGCGTGGCGATTGTCTGGTCGGCAGAGCGTGATTCGCCGTAGCGGTTTAGAAAGAGATTGAAGTCTTCGGGCGTTACGGCCAGGGGTTCGTAAGTGTGCGGGTTGCCCTGGCCGGGGGTGCTGTTTTGGTAATCGGCTAGTTCGGGCGGCAGCGGCGCACCCACGCGGGCAAAATGCTGGGCGGGCTGAGTGTCGTCGCGGGTGTTGTTATCGGCGTAGGCATAGAACGTGCGCAGGTCTTGGGTGCCACCGATGTTGCGAATGCCCTCAACCAGAAACCCGGCGGCGCGCAAGTCATCCGTCCAGCCTTGCGGCCAGTTGTCGCCCACGCGCCCCAAAATTGCAACGAGTTCATCGCCCGTCCACTGCTTGGCACCTACCGCCGCAAACAACGCGTTGCCGCCCATCTGCATCAGCCGCACCTGGTTGGCTGCGGTGATGATGTAATCGGTTCTGAGACCGCCGCAGAGGACGAGCATGAGGAGATTAGAGATTAGAGATTAGAGATTAGAGATTGAGCTTTAATCTCCAATCCCTAATATCTTCATTTAACGACGCTCAAAAACTCCCGAACCGCGTTCTTGTCCCACTCTACTGGCACGCCGTTTTGGTCGGGCAGACCACGACGCACGAAGGCGGCGTGAACGATGAAATGGTTGACCTTGGGGAAGTAGCGCACGGTTTGGGGTGTGGCACCGCCGCCCAAAAATAACGGCACATTCAGGTTCTTGTCGGTCATTTGGTCGAAGATGCGAATGGAATCCTCGACGGTGTGCCCAGTCAGCACTAAGCCATCGGCGCGGCCAAACTGCACGGCGTGGCGGCAGGCTTCGGGCCAGGGCATGGGGGCCAGTGGCATGCCCACGCGGTCATACACATCCGCAATAATTTTGATGCTGCCACCACACACCCGTTCGCGTTGTTGGAGGGCTTCGTAGCAGCAACCTTGCACCATCCCCTCAGCTTTAATCATCACCCCAATGTAAACCTTGATGCGCACAAATTCAGCGCCCACATCGCATGCCACTTGCACCGGTTCCCGCGCCGTGTTCTGCATAAAGCACACGCCCAGGCGCAGATCGGGCAAAGCCTTCTTAATCTCCTGGCCCACTTGGGTCATCTGCGCCACTTTCTCTGGCGAGACGGTGCGGCTCAGCGGCACATCGTGCACATCCTGGTAATACAGGGCGCGCACACCTGCATCCCAGGCAATTTGGGCATGCACCAGCGCGTGGTCAATGATCTTGTTTAATGGCTGGGCATTGGGCTGGCAAGACTCCTGCGAAGGCAATAAATGCAAAGCGGCAACAACTCGTGGTAGCGGGGCGCTTG
>JAYTNY010000637.1:0-3256 GCA_043748055.1 Roseobacter sp. | reverse complement strand
GGGTCGCGGCATCAACCGCCGCAGCCACAGGTTCTACGGGGGTGGATTCAGCTTGCGGCGTGCCTTCGGCCTCCGTCACCTCCGGCTCGGGCGTGGCGTTGGCGTCCAACGTGGCCTGCGCATCCGATGTGGCCTGGAACATAGCATCGGTCGTGGCTTGCAAGTCTTCGGGCTTCTGCTCGGCGGTGGAGGCCGGTTGGCCATTGGTCGCTGCAGGTACCACCGTCTCGGCTGGCGGCGGGAAGATCAAGTCTAGCAAGTTGTCGTCGTTAAAGACGCGTGGGAAGCTCTTGGGGGCAGCGTTGTTGCTGCCCAGCACTTTGAAAATGTCGAACTGCGGCCCAGCCTGGGTGAGCTTGCCAAGTGAGCCAAGCTGTAAGCCGATGTTTTGCAAAATAAACGACATGCCGATGGCGCTAATTAGCACCACAATTTTGGGCGAGTTGCGCAGGCGGCGATAAGCCAATCGCTCAATCGTCACGTTGAGCAATGCGCCCACCAGCATGGCCGGAATGAAGCCCAGCAGCGCGGCCCACCAGGGCGCGCTTTGCCCGCCGTCTCCGCTCAAAATAATGAACGGCGAGAGCGCAATCAGCGAGGTGAGCGTGCCGAGCATGAACACATCCGAGTTGGCAAAGTTCACCAGCTCGATGATGCCGTAAACCAACGTGTAGCCCAGCGCGATGATGGCAATAATTGCACCATTGGCCAGGCCGTTAATGAGTTGCTGAAGCAGGATGCCAGGATCGTTGGCAATGGTCTGGATGATCTTGGGGATGTCCAGGCCAGCCGGTTGGCCGATCAGCAAAATGATGTAAAAAATCGGGAGGGCAAGCAGAAGACGCAGCAGGGGATTTTGTTTCTTGCCGGTGAGGGTCGGGGCAGTCTGCATTGTTTGGGTTAGGGGTGTAGCCAAGTGCAGAGCTACAAAATGAGGGCGCAGCAAACGTTCGGCAACGGCTTTTGCCAAACGTGGCTGCGCCCCCACAGCGCTCTTGATGAAACTGTAGGGGCGGTGCATGCAACGCCCCTACGACAAACTTATTTGAACGTCAACGCGCCGGTCTCGACCCACTTGCCCTTCACAATGCGGTTGCCCGTCATGCCGGTCAAGCTGGTGTCACCGCTCTCGGTGAACGACCAAGTGCCGAGCACGCCCTTGTAATTCTTGGTGGCGAACATGGCATCCAAAATCGCGGCGCGGTCTTTCTTGCAGACTTTGCTGATCGCGGTCAAGGTCACGCTGGCGGCCTCGTAGCCATAAATGGCATACGACTCTGGCTCGCCCTTGTACTTGGCCTTGTAGTCGCTGTAGAACTTCTTGCCTACGGCGGGCAACTTGGCCTTGGGGGTGCCGGCAATGGTTGCCAACACGCCGTTGGCGATGTCTGCGCCCGCTGCCTCAATGAACGCCTGCTCCAGAATGCCATCGGCACCCATGAAGATGGACTTGATGCCCGCTGCACGGATGTCCTTCAGCAACTGCCCGGCGTTCTGCTGGGTGATGCCGCCAAAGTAAATGGCCTGCGGATTGGTGCTCTTGATCTTGGTGGCGAGCGCCTTGTAGTCGGCGGCCTTGCCATCAATGCCGTCGCGGCCCAACACATTCAAGCCAATCGTCTTGGCGGTGGCTTCGAACACATCAGCCAAGCCCTTGCCATACACTTGCGTGTCATCCAGGATGTACACGCTCTTCACGCCCAGGCTCTTGGCCCACTTGGCGCCCACCGAACCCTGCACATCGTCGGCTGTCACCACGCGCATGTAATTGCGCTTGCCACTGGGGTAATACTTCTCCGGCTCGCCGGGGTTGAACTTCTTGGTCAGGCCCACGTTGGTGTTGGCGGGGCTGATCATGGCCAAACCGGCCTTGTTCAGAATCGGGATGCTGATTTTGGCTGCGCCGGAGTTGAACGTGCCGATGTACACCATTGTGTCGGGGTCGGACACAGCAATGTTGGCGTTCTCCTGCTCTTTGGCCTCGTCCCACTGACCCTTAGCAGCGGTAGCATCGTCCAGGCTCTTGAAATCAATCTTGAACTTGCCATCGCACACCAGGCCGCCTTTGGTCTTCTGCTCAATCGCCAGGTTAATGGCGTTGACGACCGTGGTGGTCTGGGCTGCGCTCGAACCCGTCAGGGGCAAGCTGGAATAGATGCGGATTACTTCGGGGTCTTGGGCGCGGACAGCACCCGGCACCAGTGTGGTGGTTGCCAGCATGGCACCCGCCAATGCGTACGACACAATCTTGTTGGTCTTCATAGCTTTTGTAGTCACTCCTTTCGATTTTTTGGTTACCTAACACAAACTAACGCGAACTTAACTGGCCGAGGTTGCTCAAGCGGTCTCAACCCTGCGGCACTCATCATGCCCTAAGGCTAGCGGATTTTAGCGTGTGTCTTACCGTTTTGACAAGTTTGTATACAAAGCGAAGGAAGTTTGAGTTTGAGTTGGGAGTTTGAGTTCGCACAAACTCCCAACTCAAACTTCCTCAACCAAACGGCTCGTCGCTCTTCAAATCGCTTTTGCCGCGCATGGCGCTGCGGTTGCGGGCGGATTGGGCTTCTGCCGTGCGGCCGTCCGAACCACCGGCATACATCTCGTAAACCTTCTCGCCATACTCCACCGTCTTCACCACTACCGGCATGGGCACGGCGTGGCCCATGATTAAGGCCTGTTGCTTGCTATCCAGCGCCGCCAGCACGCTGCGCAACTGGGCGCTGCCGCTGATGCCGGTGAACACCGCCGCAATATCTTTCTCATCGCTGAGGGCGCAGGTGATGCGCGTGCCGATTTGCGACATGACCTCCGACGAGATTTGGCTGGGGCGCTGATCCACGATAAGCAGCGTCACGTTGTACTTGCGCAATTCGCGGGCAATGGTGCCGAAGATGGTGTACTCAGCAACTTCTGGTTCCAAAAACTTGTGGGCTTCTTCGATGGCGATGACGAGCTTCTTCGGCTCCTCGCCGCTGCCACCCTCGGCGCGCTCCTTCATCTGCACATAGCGGGCGTGAATTCGGCGCGTTAAAAAGTTGGCAACAAAGACATAGGCGGGCAAATCGTTGCCGTAGCGCCCGAATTCGACAACGACGCTCTCGCCGCGTGTTAAGTGATTTAGCACGCGCTCCACAAAGTTGTCGGCGCTTTGCTCGCGCAGAAAATCTAATTTACGCAGCAGCCGCCCAATTTTGCGCTGCATGGCAAAGTAGGTGCTTTCGGTGATCTTGTTGCCCTCGAACAACGCCTGAATATC
>JAYTNY010000636.1:0-1900 GCA_043748055.1 Roseobacter sp. | reverse complement strand
TGATGACGCGGCCCCGCATACGTGGCGAGAGCGCACGGCTCATGATGTCGAACCAGGCTACACCGGCGATGGCATCGGTGAGGCTAAAGACGGCGATGGCAGCCAGCAGCAGCCAGACGGTGAGCAGAGGTTGCTCGGCGCGGGTGAGGGCCAGCCACAACGCGAGCAACAAGAACGCCTGCCGTCCAATCAATGCCGAAATGACGACGTATTTTTTTTGGTAACGCTGCCCGCGAATGAGCCGCGCTCCAAACAGTTGCGGCAAGTACCACACGGCGAGCCAGGTGGTGCCGACTGCGCCGATAAGCGCTTTGTTGTCGGTCAGCTCGCTGACAAGGCCGACCAGCACAGTGGTGATGGGAATAAAGTAAGTGGCGATGACGAAAAATGCAATATCGCCAGTAAATGCGATGATGTTGCGTTTGGTGTCGAGGGGGGCGAGAGGAACGGGTGGGGTCTGCGGCGGGGCAGAGGTAATGGGTGTTACGGTCACGCGGTTAATGATAGCGGAGCGACTCAACGGATTGTTAACGGATAAACGGATGCGTAATGCCCGCTCATCTGTTTATCCGTTCGCGTCCGTTGAGTTGCCTCCGCTAGAATGACAGAGACATGGGAAAGACATTTGCCGAGAAAGCATTGGCCCGCGCCAGTGGGAACGCCGAAGTGAGCGTGGGTCAGATCGTAGACGTTGCGCCCGACCGCATTTTGAGCCACGACAACACGGCGGCGATTTATCGCTTGTTCAAGCAGTTGGGCGTGGAGAAAGTACGAAACCCCGAAAAGTTACTCATCACCTTAGACCACGCCGTGCCTGCGCCAACAACACAACACGCGCAAAACCATGCCGAGGTGCGCGCGTTTGTGGCGGAGCAGGGCGTGACGCATTTTTATGAGGTGGGGCGCGGCATCTGCCATCAAGTGCATGGCGAAGAGGCCAACGTGCTGCCGGGGCAGACGATTCTGGGCAGCGACAGCCACACCACCCACTTCGGGTGGCTGGGCGCATTTGGCGCAGGCGTGGGCCGCAGCGAGGTGACCTGCCTGTGGGCCACCGGCGAGTTGTGGCTGCGCGTGCCGGAGAGCATTCAAATTGAAGTGACGGGCGAATTGCCATTTGGCACTTCCTCCAAAGACTTTTGCTTAAAGCTGATTGGCGACTTGGGCCAAGATGGCGGCCTGTATGCCAGCATCGAATTTGTGGGCGAGGGCATCTCGAAATTAAGTTTAGATAGCCGCATGGTGATTCCCAACATGATGGCCGAGTTCGGTGCGAAGAATGCATATTTGGCACCGGATGAGAAGGTGTTTGATTATTTGAATGAGCGGTTGCGGAAGAGATGGCAGATGTCAGACAACAGACAACAGATTACGGATTGTGCGCCATCGTCACTTTATCCTGATCCTGATGCACACTATTTAGCGAAATACAGCTATGACTTGAGCGCACTGGAGCCGATGGTGGCCAAGCCGCACCGGGTGGACAGCGTGGTGCCGGTGAGCGAAATTGCAGGCACGCGGGTGAACCAAGCCTGGCTGGGGACTTGCACCAACGGGCGATTAGAAGATATTGCGGCGGCGTGCGCGGTGCTGAAGGGCAAGCAGGTGGCACGCAACACGCGGCTGTTGTGGAACCCAGCCTCGTCTGAGGTATTGCTGAACGCGACGCGGCTGGGGCATGTGCAAACATTTTTAGAGGCGGGTGGCGTGATCGGCACGCCAGGGTGCGGGCCGTGCATGGGCAACCATCAGGGCATTCCGGCAGCGGGCGAGGTGACGATTAGCAGCGCCAACCGCAATTTTCAGGGGCGTATGGGCACGCGGAATTCGGAGATTTACTTGGCCTCGCCAGCGGTAGTGGCGGCCAGCGCGGTGATGGGGATGATTGCGGATCCGCGGG
>JAYTNY010000635.1:0-5231 GCA_043748055.1 Roseobacter sp. | reverse complement strand
CCAGGCCGTAATGCTGTTGCCCGCCGCCGCATCACCCAAATTCAACCTCAGCGCCGATGCGCCCGCGCTGGGCAACAAGCGCTTAGTCGGGCTGTCGGCCACAATGGGGCTGGCCGCCAACGCGTTAAACGAGAACGTGGCCTCGCCCTTCGCGCCCGCGTCAATAATCGCCCGCCAGTTACCGGCCTTGTCATTCACATTCACCTGCACCATCTGCACCATGCGGTCGCCTGGTTGGTTGTTCAGCGTTAGGCACAGCACATTCGCGGTGTCGGCGCAATTGACTGGGTTGCCAGCGGGGTCAAGCACGCGCATCACCTCAAAGTTGCCGCTGTAGCCGGTTTGCAAAAAGGCCACGCTGCTAATCAGCGCATCCACGGCCACCGTGTACGTGCGCGTGGGCGCGGGGGGTGCGGGCGTGAACTTGTAGCCCATGCCGCTGCGGGCCCCGTTCACATCTTTGTTGCTCACCAGCAACTTTTGGGTGCTGTTGCCAACCGTCAAATACTCGCGGCGCAAGCCAATCTCGGCATTGCCCGCCTCGTTGCGCAGCCGGTCGTACTCATAGCGAATCTCGCCAGTCTTGTAGTTCAGCCACACCTCGTAGGCGCGATACACGTTGTCCTGGTCGCAACCCTGCACCGAAATAATTTGCCATTCGAAGCCTAAGCCCGCTGAGTAGGCCTTCACCAACGGTCCCGGCCCCGGCGCAAAGCTGGCGCAGGATGCCGTCGCTAGACCTGGCAGGTTTGGCTCGGTAGTCGTTTGATCTGTCGCGTTCAAACCTGCCAGGTCTGACGCGCTACTTAGCTTCGGCGGATACGGAATAAAGTTCCACGTCAGGTCGCTGTTGAGCACGTCCAAAAAGTCATCTCGGAATTTGATGCAGAACGGCGAGCAAGTTGGTGACGGATTGAACTTGAACACGCCATCTTGCGAGACCCCAATAGTGGTGTGCGAGGTGCTGTAGAAATCAAACGGCGCAATCAGCGTCATCGTCAAATACTGCCCGTCAAAAATTTGGCCCTTGTCTTGCCCCAACGATTCCGCCGGGAACCACTGATACTCTTTGCTGGTGAGTTTGTCCCAGCGATACGTAAAGCTGTCGCTCACGTAATCGCTCCAACGGCCCGCGCCCGCGCTATTCGCCAACTGCGCGCGCAAAATGTCTTTGGCGTTGCCCAATTGGTCTTTGGCTACAAACAAGAACTGCCCGCCGCTGCCCAGCGCCGTGATTAAGTACGGCACGATGCCACCCGGCTGGCTACCATCCGCTGCCAGTTGCAAGAAGCGTTCTTCCTCGCCGCTCACATCACTGTTCTTGCGCGCCAGCGTGCCGCACCCGCCCAGCAACACAAACGAGCCGCGCACTTGCCGTTCGTTCAACATGCGCCGCAGCGCGGGCAGGCTCGGTTGCACATACGGGTCGCCATCGGTATACACCCAGGCCTGCCCACCGCGCTGGTCTTGCACCGACTGCGCCAACGCATCCAGCGAACTTACCGGGCAGCCAAAGTCACCCTCGGCGCGCGGCGTGATGCCATCAATTAGCGGGTTAATGCTGTCGGGGAAGAACTGCCCACGCGTGCGCGGCACAATCAAATTCGAGGCATTGCTAAACGTGTTCAGCCGCACTTCCACGCCCTTCGGGTCGGGCGCAACCACGTCGTTCACCTGCTCATGCATCACGGTCTTCACTGCGTCCAGCTTGCCATCTGCGCCCATGCTGGCACTGTTGTCGGCAATCATGGTTAATTGCCGCCACCAGCGCGTGTCTATGTCGTTGGGGTTCAGCGTTCCGGCCCCCACCCCAGCCCTCCCCCGTAAATCGGAATTTACGAGGGAGGGAGCGGCACTCCCCTCTCCCGTTCCTACGGGGGAGGGGTTGGGGGAGGGGGCCGCCAACACCTGCACCAAACTGCCGCCGCTAAACGGATCGGCCTTCGCAATGTTCTTGGTCACGGCTTCGGCAGTGGCCGCATCGGTGGGTTTGCCCAGCTTGCGCCATGCCCACAAATACACACTGGTCGTGCAGGTGTCATCAAAAAAATCGCCATTGCTTTCAAACGTTGGGTCGGTGTAGACCTCCTGAATCCAGCGATGCCCGTAGGCCACGCGATCAAATGGCCCCTGCGCTGGGTCTAGCAACTTGTCCGGAATGCGCGGGTCATTGTTGTTGTCAAACAAATCCCACAGCATGGCCGCAATGGCCAGTTCGTTCTGGTCGCTCAACAAACCAGGGTTGTTCATGCCCACAGCGCGGGTGTTGTCGTAGGTCTCCAAGTTCACCGAGATACCGTTTGAACCAGAGCCATCCACATCCAAATAAAACTCAGCATCGGGGTGCCCAAACGTGCTGCGCACCGCGCTCTGGTAATAGTCCGGGTAGCCCTCGCCCCACGAAAGCTCCCGATCGCTCACCAGCGTATCCACGTTGTGCGGGCCGCCGCCGTTGTCGTCGCAGCCGTAATAGTCATCGGCAAAGTGGCCCCACTCGTGCGCAATCACGCTGTCGTCCCACGGGTCGGGGTCGGATGGGTCATCGGCAATCGAGATGTCATTGGCATTAAACACATTTGCGCCCACCAAAAAGTAGCCGCTGTAAAACGAGTTATCGATGCCATCGCCCGGCTCGTAATGCACCTCGGCCTCTTCATCAAAAATAGCATCGTCGCCCTTTGCGCCGCCGTTCTGGTTCCAGGTTTGCCAGGCCTCATAAACCACATCGGCCACGTTCATTACTGCGCTTTGG
This sequence comes from Roseobacter sp., assembly GCA_043748055.1. Lineage (GTDB taxonomy): Bacteria > Chloroflexota > Anaerolineae > J036 > Brachytrichaceae > JANMVQ01. Next base: position 2,479 of record JAYTNY010000635.1, on the reverse strand, counting down.
AACTGGGTGAGCTGCGGGTTAATCGTGATGTCGCCGCCCCCAGATTTGGTCACCGGGCTTTTGAACTCATACACATCGTCAATGATGCCGTCATCCTCAACCGAAACTACATCCCGGCCCAGGCTTTGGATGTTGGCGCGCAGCCGCACATACAGCTCCAACGTGTCGTCAAAAATGCCGTCATCATCGCAAAACGAAAAGCTGTAGCTGCCATCGTTGCCGGTTAATACTTTGCCATACGTGTCATCAAACAACGTATCTTCCTCGCGCATCTCCAGCACCGCGTTACGCACCGGCACAAAGATATCCGGGGCATACATTGGGCCAGCGCGCGGTGCTTTCTCCACGCGCGTCACGCGGCCATGCACCGTAAAGCATGGGTCGCCGTTGGTTGCGCTGGGGGCTGCTGTCTTGGCCGCAGGTACAGCCGTAATCGTGCTGGGCATCTCGGTGCCGTTGGGGTTCTTCGCGTCGGGGTCTTTGTCGCTGGCCGTCAGCATGCCATCCGGCGCAATCGTAATAAACAACACGCCCGTCGCGCCGTAATGCTGGTCTGTGCCCGGTTCAATGCTGGCCGAGGCCATCACCTTATACACACCCGGCCCCGCAAAGCGCATCGTTCGGGTTCTGCTGATGGGGCTACCTTTGACCGGCAGGCTGATGCCCTCGACATCCGGCCCGCCCGCCAACGTTGCACCCGCAGGCACAAGCCAGCGCGTTTGCAGGCTGGGCGCGTCCATCTGCGGTGTTGTGGTCATCGCCAGGCTCACCTCGTTGCTGCCCGCCGCGCCCAGCGTCGCGCTCAAGCGCACTTCCATCTTGTGCTTCTTGTCGCGGGCGGTGTCGGTTACCACCTCGCCTGCAGCCAGGCCTGTGCGTGCCTGGGCTGGTAACCCCGCCGAAAGCGTGACGGCCAATGCCGCGACAACCGAAAGCCCGCGTTGAATCACGCGGGCAAGCCGATTATGACGATTGCGTTTTTGCATAGATGCCATAGATTCCTCAAATTTTTGTTCCTAGCCAAATGTTCTAACAAGCTGGGGCTTCTTATCAACAGCGTAAGCCACATCAACCACAAAACTGCGTCACAAAACAGCGCAGTTCTGACACGCTGTGTCAGGCATGCCTATTTCACGGGCGCTTCAATCTTGATACTCGCGTCGTATTCCACTACTTGCGTCGTCTTGCTCTTAATCCCCATCGCTTCACCGTCAATCTCCTGCTTATGAATCAGCCCATCAGCCACACCAATCCACACTTTTACTGCGCTCTTGCTGTCCATCTTCATGGTCGTGGCTTTGCTCAGATCACTCGTATAGCTGTAAACCCACGCCGGGGTGCCGTTCGCCTCGCCTGGTCCTACAAACTTCACATCGCTCATGGTGCCCGCCATCTCATCCATAAATGCCTCGGTAAACTGCGCCAGTACGCCACTACCGGGCATCTTGGATTTCTCCCACTCGCCACTGCTCTTGGCCCAACTGTCCTGGCCCACATAAATCATCTCCATCGCCTCGCTCTTCACGCGCATGCGGTCAGGCGGAATCACTTCACCCGTCAACTCGGTTGTGCCATCACTGGTCACAATCGTCGTGGTGCTGCGGTAAGGCCCGCTCGTCAGTTGCTTCTTGGTCGCAGCAACCACGGCCTCTTTGGCATCGCCGCTGGGCGCAACGGCAACCGATGCAGCAGTAGGCGCTAAGGTGCCAGGCACTTCGGAAGTGCCTGGCACCTGCGTGGTGGGGTCCTGCGTCGCAGGTTTGGCGGGCGCATCAGTGGGTTTTGGCGCGTCGCTGCCGCCGCAAGCGGCTAGCAGCACAACGCTGGCGAACACGGCGACGGCGAACTTTGGTTTGGATGGGTTGAACATTAGGTTTTATCTCCGGGGAATACACAGGCTCCGCATGCGTGGCGCTGGGCCGAATCACCACCGTCGTGGTCTCGGTCACGTCAATCGTCAGGCTGCGAAACAAAATGTGTTGCATTACGTCTCGTCGTTTTACCTGCATCCATAAATCGAAAGGTGACCAAATGTGACAACGCCGCAACAAAACCTCACACGGTGCCCACCGCTGTGCCAAAATTAGGTGATGCCCAAACGCGCCTCGCTTAGATCACAGTCCACACAACTTAAATCGACACAAACAATCGCCACCGCCACATTTATGTGGGCTACCTTTGGCGAGGCCCTCAAGTTCTTGCGCAAACGCGCCCGCCTCACCCAAGACGAACTGGGCCGCGCCGTGGGCTACAGCCGCGAACAAATTGCCCGCTTGGAAAGCGGCAACCGCCTGCCCGATCTGGCCGTGGTCGCTGCATTGTTTGCGCCTGCACTGGGGCTGGATGACGATGCCGCCACTATCGCCCACCTATTACAACTGGCCGGGCTAGCCAAACACAGCCAGCACGAGATCACCATCACCCGCACCGTGCACAAACGGGTGCAAATCACTGAAATCATCGAAGAATCCTCCGCAAA
>JAYTNY010000634.1:0-2889 GCA_043748055.1 Roseobacter sp. | reverse complement strand
TAGCCGGTTAGTGACTTGCCGCGTGCCGTAATTTGCGGCACGCGCTACTAACCGCCTAAAGGCTCGACCTCCGAGTTTCGCCTTAATTCAATGCCATTGCCCTTTAGGGGTCGGGGGTCAGTTCGCTCAGCGCTTTTTGATCAGGCTGCACCTTCGGCTTCACTTGTTTGCGCTTCTTAAACAAGCTGCGCGCAATCTCTTTGCCGCGTTCCAGCGCACGGTCGTACACCATTTTGATGGCGTCGCGGTTAATGCGCTCACCAGTGGCAGCCCAGCGATACACAATTTCGCCCGTGGCGTGCGTGCCGGCAAAGGCCACTGCCACTTTGGGCAGAATGCCCAGGCCCGGCACCAGCCCAATCAACTGCCGCGCCGCCTGCCGAAAAATAAACCCGCTGCCCAGCACCGCCGCCAGTTGCGGCATCACATCGCGGAACTCCGCCGTCAACCCCATCGCCAGCGCAATCTTGTAAGCCATGATGGCCTGGTTCTTGGTCAGCACCACCATGTCGGCGGCGTTCAGGGGGAGGGTGGCGATGGGGTTGGTCTCCAGCACGCCGGTGCTGGTGGCATACACTGCGTTAGCAAACGCCACATCGTCAATTAAAGACCGCGAGACCGCTTCTCGGAATGCGGGCAAGTGCCGCGCCAGCGCCAAGTCATCCACGGCCTTTAGTTTGCGCACGGCTTTCACCAATTGCTTCACTGCATCAGGTTCGTCTAGCACACCATTGTTGAGATGTAACGTGATGGGTTCGGCAGGCAGCCACTGCGTGCGAAACGGCTTGGCGATGGCGTCCTTCTCTTCGAGAAAAGCGACGAGGGTGGGAATGTGGGCCTGCGCAAGCTGACGAACCAGCTCCACCTCGGCGCTGTTGTCGCTATCTTCGCGTGTAAGAATAACAGCAATGTTGGCCCGCAGCGCAGCATCGCGCTTTTCGAACGGCAGGGCTACGCACGTATGAACGCGTGGAATATCGTGGTCGCGCTGACCGCGATACATGAGCATGACTAGATGCTCATCTAGGGGTTCGTCGCGGCTGATGAAAGCGAGGACAAATGGGGTTTCGGCAGCGGCCCGAATGGGGCGAACATCCACCTCGCGCACCACATCGAGAATGCTGCCGACGCCGCCAGCAAGCGAGGCAAGGGGGGATTTAGCGGGCATTTGCGGAGGTAATTGGTGATTAGTAAGTAGTGATTGGTGCAGACGCACTTATCACTTACTAATCACCAATTACCAATTACTCTGCTAAGCAGCAGGCTTCTGCTCATCCGTCGGCTTCTCGGCGTTTTTGTCTTCGCCTTGAATGCCGCGACGGAATTCGCGGATGCTTTTGCCCAACTCGCCACCAATTTTGCCGATGCGGCCCACGCCGAACACCAGAATGACGATGACCAACACAACGATAATTTCCCATCCACCAAAGCTTGGCATGATTTTTTTCTCCTCTAAATTTTTAGTTTGGGTGATCTTATTTCGAACTTAATAGACCAGGGTTACTGTGAACGTATGAACGTGTCAAGTCGTAACAATGACATATGAAAAAACGTATCCAATTCAATTCGCGCGCTTCAACTCCTATAGTTCGCCTCATGCTCCCTTAGCGCCAGAGGCCATCACACCCAATCAACACTCAACAACACAACTCAAATTCCAATTCGCACAATCAACTCTTGCATCATTATAATCTGCGCGTTTGCTTTATCAGATTCGTTTGAGACATGAAACATTTCCTCAAGCCTCTCAACCTCCTTCTTCTATTCTTGCCGATTGCGTTTGCCGCCGAGTTGCTGCATTGGAACCCCATCGTCGTCTTTGTCACGGCGGCATTGGCTGTGGTGCCGCTTTCGGGGTTGCTGGGTGATGCGACGGAAGAACTGGCCGCGCGCACAGGCCCCAAAATTGGCGCACTCATTAATGCCACGCTGGGCAACGCTGCCGAACTCATCATCACCATTCTTGCCATTCGCGCGGGCCTTATCGATCTGGTGCGCGCCTCCATTATTGGCTCCATCGTCGGCAACCTGTTGCTGGTGGCTGGGGCCAGCATGCTGCTGGGCGGCTTAAAACATGGCACCCAAAAGTTCAGCCCCACCAGCGCGGGCCTAAACGCCACCATGTTGGTCGTCGTGGCTGTGGTGCTGGCGGTGCCGTCGTTGTTCGCCATCGCCATCGAACCCAACAAAGCCAACGTCGAGAACCTCAGCCTGCTCACCGCCGGCGTCATCATTCTCATCTACGTCCTCAGCGTTATTTTTACGCTGACCGCGCGCAAGAGCGACCACAGCCCGCTGGAGCGTGAGGCCGCCCACACCCCGCACATGACCCTGCCCTTCGCCATCGGCCTGCTCATCGTCTCAACGCTCTTCATCGCCATCATGAGCGAATTTTTGGTGGGCGCGGTAGACCCGATGGTGAAGCAGATCGGCATCAGTGAGCTTTTCGTCGGCATCATTCTCGTGCCCATCATTGGCAACATCGCCGAGCACGTCGTCGCCATCGAGGTGGCGCAGAAGAACAACATGGACCTCAGCATGGGCATCGCCGTGGGCAGTAGCTTACAAATTGCCCTGCTGGTCGCGCCGCTGCTGGTGTTCATCAGCCTGCTCTTCCCTGCCACATCGCACGTCACGCTCGAGTTCTCCAGCTTTGAGCTCATCGCCTTGCTGGCCTCGTGCTTTATCACTGCCAGCGTCAGCATGGATGGCCGCAGCAATTGGCTGGAAGGCGTGCTGCTGATTGGGCTGTATGTCATCATCGCCATCGCGTTTTACTATTTGCCTGCTGCGCATGCAGTAGGCGTGGCAGCGCACTAACACCGTGCTGCATCAAGCCTTCGCCGCACTCAGCACCTCAATCAAACGCATGCCCCGCCGCACTGCCGA
>JAYTNY010000633.1:0-7147 GCA_043748055.1 Roseobacter sp. | reverse complement strand
CAGACACAATCAATTTGCAATCGGCGATTGACTATTACCAAGATGCCCTGGCGTTAGACCCAACCAACCCCACTGCTCACTTGCGGCTGGGTCAAATTGATTTGGCCTACAGCCGATTTGAACCTGCCTGCGCCCATTTTGAGGCCGCATTTGAGGCGGCACCCCAAAACCGCGCGGCCCGCCAATACATGGGCGAGTGTGCGGCATTGGCGGGCGACACCGACAAAGCAATAATGTTGTGGCGCAGCATCGAGACAGGACAAGGCCAGCTTGCGGTGCGCTATGCTTGGTATAACGATTTTCTGGCCGATAAACCACGCGCCGAACGCATCTCAGTCGTTATTCAGGCGCTGCCCCAATAATTGCAGCATCGTGGCGAACCCAGCTCAGGCTCGCTGCCGAAATTCATCATAGAGGACTCAAAGTGCAACGACACTCATCTGCTCAACACGTGCATCACGCCTTACTTGCCACACTCCTGCTCATGTCGAGTGTGAGCCTTAATCTCAAATCAACCGTAGCCCAATCGGCCCAAGGCCCGTGGACAGCGGCAGATAACTTGTCCAATTCCGGCTCGGCCTCGCAGCCGTTGGTGGCGGTTGCGCCGGATGGCACGCGCCACACGTTGTGGTGGGATAAGTTCGATGGCACGCGTTACGCCCGCCTAGCCCCTGCCAACACAGTTACAGCCACTGCGCCCACGCGCGTGGTGCCAGTGCCCACTATTTTTGGAGCCAGAAAAGTAGAGGTCAACCCGCAGACCAACCGATCTACCACCACGTTAACCGCGCCCATAAACCCAAAGCTGATGACCGATGCCAACGCCCGCGCCCATTTGTTTTGGCAGAACACGCTAAACCAATTGCTGTACTCGCTTGGCCCCGGCAGCGCAGCCAACCCGGTGTGGGCCGCGCCCGCGCCACTGGCCGAGGCTGTGCTGACCTCGGACGTGTCATCGGACGCGAAAGGCGCGCTGCACCTCGCTTACATTCGTTCATCGGATGGGCGCACGCCCACGCAGCCGGGGCTTTACTATCGCAACAAAGCCGCTGCCTGGTCTGCGCCCACGTTGGTTTATTCGTCCACGTATTTTCGGGCCGATGCGCCCGATGATGTCTCGACCATGATCGCCAGCGACGGCAACAACAACGTGGTCGTCACCTGGTATCAGGCACGGCTGGGGCAAAGCTGGTATGCCACCTCTAACAATGCGGGCAAGAATTGGGCTGTGCCGCAATTTGTCTCGGGCGTGGCCGAGAGCGCGGCCGCACAAACCAGTGTGGCTGTAGCGCCTGATGGCGCGTTCTTGCTCATCTGGCGCGATGGCAACGCACGTGGCTGCGGCCTCACGCAGCGCAAATCTACCGATGGCGGCCAAACCTGGAGCAACCCCGAACCGATTTTGACCAGCCTGAGCAACTGCCCGCCCAAATGGTCTTTTGCCACCGCCGAGGGCAAGCTGTGGTTTGTGGGCGCAGCCCGTACCGCAGCAGGCTTCACCTCCAACTCGGTTACGCTGGCTAACTGGGATGGGACGCGCTGGTCGCCCCCGGCAGAGCTGACGTTGACGGCGTATGACCCAGCGACGAAGCGCGCCCAAACGCTAAGCTGCTTGAACGTATCGTTGGCGGGCAACAGCATGGGCGGCATTGGGTGCAGCCCATCCGGCGATGTGTGGACGGCCACCAATGCGGCGGGTCTCGATCAGGTGATCGCCTCGCTCAAGGTGTCGTGGTCGCTGCCGGGCATTGTGTCCGACAGGCTGGGCAGCATCGCCCCCAGCAGTTTGGCCACCGCCAGCAACGGCAAAGATGTGCTGTATGCCATGTGGGCCCAACAAGATGCTGGCTCTACAAATACCGATATTTATTTTGCCAACTGGACAAACCAAGTGTGGGCGCGCAACAAAGTGATTAACCCGCCGACGGGCCGAGCCACGGCGCTCTCGATGATTTTTACGCCGGATGGGAAGACGCACGCTGTGTGGAACAGTGGCCGGGTGTACTACAGCAAGAGCTTTGCGCGCGATGCCAACACCCGCGATGGCTGGAGCAAAGCGGTGCCGTTGCCCTCACCCAACGAAGTAACCGGCGCGCCAAGCCTGATCCACGATGCCCAAAGCAATATGCTGTATGTGGCGTTTGCTGTGCCGTTTAACGAGAAGCGCGGCATTTATTTAACCAAGTCTGCCGATGGCGGCGAGAAGTGGAGTGAACCGGCGCTGGTGTTTGATGCGGTTGCGCCGGGCTGGGAAAGCGCAGACCAGCCCCAATTGGCGTTGGATGCCAGCAGCAACACGTTGCACGTGGCGTGGCTGCGCACGGTGTTGCCGGGCAACCCCGGCCAACGCGGCGTGTTCTATGCCCAATCCAAAGATGGTGGGCAAACGTGGTCGGCGGCTGTTGAATTGGCGAAGGGAAACGTGGATGCGCCGCAACTGGTGGTGACCGGGCCGGGCTTGCTGTGCGCAGCGTGGAGCCTGAACCGCAACGTGCCCAATACGCCCACGCCCTTCGAGGCGCACTACAAGTTCTCGCCCGAAGGCGGGCAGCGCTGGTCGGAGGATACCTTGATTGGCGGCTTTGACGAGATTGGGGGCCGCGTCGGTTTGGCGAGCGATGGCGCAGGCCATATGTATGCGCTGGCGGTGGGCCAAACCCCGGCAGGTGAATCGGCCTTGTTTTATGCAAACTGGACGGGCGTGAATTGGGACAACCGCGAGGTGTTTGGCTTGGGCCAAAACGCAGTGGCAGGTGGCGAGGCGACTTCTGTTTTGCTGCCGCAAACCGGCCAGCTTACGGCATTGCTGCGCGCGCCCGTTCTCAGCAAAGAGGGTGCAAATCAGTTTGAGGTGGTCTCGGCAGACCGTACTGTGGCGAAGGTGGAGTTGGCAGCGATGCCGGTGTTTACGCCGGAACCGCCGACACCGCAGCCAACCGCAGACCCATCCACCCAAAAGCAACCCACCCCCAGCGACCCGCCCAAGTTGCTGCCTACAGCAGTGCCAGAACCAACCATTGCGGGGCCTTTTACGCAACGCGAGTTGGTGCTGTTTGGCGCACTCATTGGTGTCATCATCATGGGCATTGCGGGTATTGCCTTTGGGTTTGCACAGAGCAAGCGGCGATAAGAAGAGATTGGAGATTAGGCTTATTAATCTCCAATCTCCAATCTCTAATCTCACTATGTCCCAACGAGCTCCATCCAAAAACAACACCTTTGCTCCGGCGCTCATTATGCGGGGGGTGGGAGCGTTGGGTGTGATTGTGGGGCATGCCGTGCAAGAGGTGTTTGACCGCGAGGAGCTTTGGCTGGCGCAGCACCCCGGCAGCAGCTTTGGCAGCTACACGGGCACGCCCGAACATCACCTGTTGTTTGCATTGCGGCAACTGGCGCTGTTTGCCGTGCCTATGTTTGTGTTCGTCTCTGGGTTTGTGCGCGCGTATGGTGTGGCGCAGGGCAAGCCGGTGCAATGGAAATCCATTCGCCGTTGGATCAGCGCTTTAATTCCACCATTCATCATCGGCCTGTTGACGATTTGGGTGGCTTACCTTGGGCCGGTGCTGCTGACGCGCAACCGCGCCATTCGCCTCGACGAATTCCTCGGAACATACGACTTTGTCGCGTTTATTCCGATTGCCATCGAGTTTTACTGCCTCTTCCCGTTTATTGTGCGCATTGCCAAACGCAGCCCGGCGGCTTTGTTGATTGGGTCTGCGATGATTCAAAGCACTGTGATTGCGGCGTGGTATTTATCGCATGGGGATACTCCCTTCGCTGCAACATTGGGCCGCTATGCCAGCTTCAGCGAATATCACTTCTGGTCGCGGATGATGTATTTCTGCGGCGGCGTGGTGATTGGGCTGTATCACGCCAAGTTGTTGCCGCAGTTGATGCGGTGGCGTGGCCGGCTAATTGGACTGGTGGTTTTCTTTGGCGCGCTGTCTGTTTTGGAGATGGAGCGCACCAGCCCGACCGGTACGTTGTTCGCCAGCCAGTTTTTGGTAACGGCGGTGGCGTACTTTATGTGTTTGTCGCTGTTGGTCGCCTCGTGGGGCCAGGCATGGCGCGGACAGCGGGTTTGGTTAACGATTGGTCAACGCTCGCTGGGTATTTACATCTTGCAATGGGCCGTGTTGTTTACGCTGGGGCGCATTGCGGCTGTGCTCTTTCCGCAACTCATGTTTCAGCCGTTACTCTTTCTCATCATTCTTTGCTTAGTTGCATTGATTGCACCGCTGCTTGTCAGCTATGCGTTAGGCCGCGCCAAGTTAGAGCAGCTGCATCGCTATATATTTGGCTCTGGCAGCGAAAGTGGCGCGCGGGAATTGGCAAGCAATGATTTGATGAAAGCTCAAAAACAGGTGGCGCAGACGGATTAAACGTTATCGGCAATAAAAGTTTTTGACAGAATGAACAAGATTTCACAGGGTTAATCCTGTTGAATTCGGTAATCCTGTCTATTTCCGATAATGTTCACTAAGTAATGCGAAGAAAAGAAGAACTGAGGGGAAAAATTACAAATGGACAGACTTCGATTGGGGGTGATTGGCGCGGGCCGCATGGGCCGAAGCCATTGCCGCGTGTATGCCAACTTGCGACATGCAGAATTGATCGGTGTACACGACCAATCTCTGCATTCGGGGCATGCCGTGGCCGAGACCAACCAAGTTAATTTTTTTGAATCGTTGGATGGGTTGGATGGGTTGATTGCAGCCGTAGATGCTGTCAGCATTGCCACACCCACCCCAACGCACTTTGATCTGGCTATGCACTGCATCGAACGTGGGGTACATGTCCTAATCGAGAAACCCATCACCCAAACCCTGGAACAAGCCGAGAAGTTGGTGCAGGCAGCGAAGGACAGCAACTTGGTGGTGCAGGTGGGGCACATCGAGCGGTTTAACCCGGCTTACCGCGAGTTGAAGCATGTGGTGGATGGAACGATGATGCTGGCGGTAGACCTGCGGCGGCTAAGCCCTTTTCGGGGCAGCAACACCGATGTAGATGTGGTGTTAGACCTGATGATTCACGATATTGATCTGGCGCTCGATCTGGCGGGTGCGATTCCAATCAACATAGCCGCACAGGGCATTACGGCGCACAACGGGCCAATTGATTACGCGGCGGCTCAGTTGCAGTTTGCGAATGGGTTGTTTTTGACGATGACGGCCTCACGCATGACGGAACAGAAGGTGCGTATGGTCGAAGTGACCGCGCCGGATGCGTACATCACAGCGGATTTGCTGAGCAAGAGTGTGTCGGTGTATCGCAGCACCATTGGCGAGCGCATGGAGAACAGCTCGCGCGGCGAGAAGTATCGGCAGGAGAACATTGTGGAGCGCATTCATGTGCCTACATCCGAGCCGCTGCATTTGGAGCTGCAAGACTTTGTGGAGTGTGTGATGAATGAGCAGGCGCCGCAAGTGACGGCACAACATGGTTTAGATGCATTGCGTTTGGCCGAGGACATTCGCAACGCTATTTTGCCGAATTTGATTCGGCGGGAAATTTGAGTGATGAAGTATGAATGATGAGCAACAACCCATCATTCATACCTCATCACTCATCATTTGTTCGGGGGAACATGAATCTTTCAATAGTAATTCCGTGCTTCAACGAAGCAGATAACGTACCGAAGCTGCGCGACGAGTTTTTTCCAGTCGTCGCCGAACTCGCCAAGACCCGTTCGGTTGAGGTGATTTTTGTGGATGATGGCAGCCAGGACAACACCTGGGAGGCGCTGAACGAAGCGTTTGGTGGCCGCGATGGCGTGGCCCAGTTGCGCGCCGCTATTCGCATTGAGCGACACCCCGTGAACAAGGGGTTGGGTGCGGCGATTCGCACCGGCCTGGCCGCCTCGCGCGGCGAGGTGATTGTGACCGCCGACAGCGACGGCACCTATCGCTTCGAGACGATACCGGCGCTCATCGAAGCACTCACACCTGATCTGGATATCGTGACCGGATCGCCCTATCACCCGAAAGGCCATGTGGAAAACGTGCCGGAATATCGGCTGGTGCTGAGCAAAGGCTCATCGTTGATTTACCGACTGCTGGTGGATTGGCACATGCACACCTACACCGCACTGTTCCGCGCATATAGGCGCAGCGTGATTGAGCATGTGAGTTTTGAGAACAACGGCTTTCTTTCGGGCGCAGAACTAATGGTGAAGGCCATGTTGATGGGTTACAAAGCCGGCGAATTCCCCACCACGCTATATTCGCGCGTGTTTGGCACCAGCAAAGCCAAAATTGCGCGCACCATTCGCGCACACCTTCTGTTTCAAGGGCGCATCTTGTTGCATCGCTTGCACATCAAGCAGTTGGTGCAAAAGTCGGGGGCGCTGAAGTCGGCGTAGCGGAACGTGTTGCGTCTTACGTCTTGCGTTGGGTTTATTGCACACCAACGCAAGACGTAAGACGCAATCTGCACAACGCAAGTCATCTCTCATGAAATTTGTCTCCATCGTCGGCGCACGCCCCGAATTTATTCAAGCCACGCCGGTGAGCCGCGTGCTGCGGCAGCGCCACACCGAAATTCTGGTGCACACCGGCCAACACTACGACTACAAAATGTCGCAGACGTTTTTTGATGAGTTGGGCACGCCTGCGCCGGATTACAACCTAGAGGTCGGATCGGGCCAGCATGGCAAGCAGACAGCGGACATTTTGGTTGGCATCGAACAGGTGTTGCTGCAAGAGCAGCCGGATTGGGTGATTGTGCGTGGTGACACCAACAGCACATTGGCCGGGGCGTTGGCGGCCAGCAAGCTGCACATCCCTCTGGCGCATATTGAGGCGGGCGAGCGCAGCTTTGACAAACGCATGCCCGAAGAGATCAATCGGTTGGTGGCCGACCGTATTTCTGATTTGCATTTTTGCGCGAGCCGAACCGCGCTGAAGCATCTATCCGACGAAGGCATTACGCGCACAGCCCACCATGTGGGCGATGTAATGCTGGATGCGATGCGATACAACCAAGCCATTGCGGCGCGCAATAGCACGGCGTTGCAAACGTTGGGGTTGAGCGCGGGTGCGTATGCGTTGGTGACAGTGCACCGCGCCGCCAATACCGATGACCCGACGCGGCTGCGCGGCATTGTGCAGGCGCTGAACGAAGCGGGCGAACCCGTGGTGTTTCCAGT
>JAYTNY010000632.1:0-2935 GCA_043748055.1 Roseobacter sp. | reverse complement strand
ATAGCGACTTGATGGACGAAGATGTGTTGCGGGCCGAGATTGATTACATGATTGAAGCGGGCGCGCGGGGCGTAATCGGCCCGATTTTGGTGAGCGAGTTTCAGTTGCTCTCGGAAGATGAACGGCGGCGCTTTAGCGAACTACTGGTGGAGCAGACGAAAGGGCGCGTGCCCGTCATCGTCAACGTGGCGGGGGTGAACACCCAGCAAGCCATCAACTTTGCGCAGCACGCCCGCGAACTGGGTGCGGATGGCGTAATTGCCATGCCGCCGTATGTGCTGCGCTACGACGCCGAGCGCAACTACGATTACATTAAGCAGGTGGCGGCGGCGGCGCAGATGCCGGTGATGATTCAGAACGCGGGCCTCGCACCGCTCTCGCCAGAACAGGTGATTAAGCTGTGCAGTGAGATTGAGCATGTGAACTGGGTGAAGGAAGAGGTGGAGCCACGCCACCGCAGCATTGGCGCGTTGGCGGCACGCAAAAGCGAGTTTGTTCATGGCATCATGGGCGGCGGCGGCGGGCAGTATTTGTTGATGGAGCATGCGCGAGGCGCGTGCGGCACGATTATTGCCTGCGAGATTTGCGATGTGGTGCAGAAGCTGTGGGAACTGTTGGACGCGGGCGAGATGAGCCAAGCCGAGGATTTATACGAGCGCGCATTGCCGATTATTAATTTGGAGTTTGCGATGGGCATGGCAATGGCAAAGCAGATCATGGTGAAACGCGGGGTGTTTAAGAACCACAGAATGCGGGCGCAGACCAGGCCGTTGGATGCGGATGACTTGCGAGAGATTGACCGCGTGTATGAGCGAATTCAGCCATGGTTGATTTGGCAGAACAAATAACCTGCCAAAGACCCAGGCACCACAGCCAAATCGGCCAATACAAACCGTAGCCATTCGCGGGCAGCGACTAAGTCAGGCTCAGAATGCGCCGAGGACGGCCTTATAAATAAGCCTCCTACAAATTGGCTCTGTAGGAGGCATTGCATTGTCGCAAGTTGCAGGTAGACCTATGTTTCGGCATATCCCGCTTACACCGCTGCCACGCTCTCCTGCTTGCTGCGCCGAATAGCCCATGCAAAAACAACGCACAGCAGCACACCCACCCCAATGCCTACGCCGCCGCCAGCCACGCCCACCACTATTGGCGCAATAATCACCGAGACTAAGTTCACCACTTTGATCATCGGGTTCAACGACGGCCCGGCAGTGTCCTTCAACGGATCGCCCACCGTATCGCCCACCACGGCGGCCTTGTGGCGCTCGCTGCCTTTGCCCAAATTATTCTCTTTCTCGCGCGGCTCGTCCTCAATCGTCTTCTTGGCGTTATCCCACGCGCCACCGGCATTGCTCATGTAAACGGCCAGCAATTGCCCGCTGAGAATGATGCCCGCCAAGAAGCCGCCCAACGCCTCCACGCCCAGCACCAAGCCGCAAATGATGGGGCCTAGCACCGAGATCGTCGCCAGCGTCACCAACTCGCGTTGCGCGGCGGCGGTACTAATGTTCACCGCGCTGGCATAGTCCGGCTCCTTCGTGTAATTCATGATGGCCGGGTCCTTAAACTGCCGCCGCACCTCGTTCACAATCAAACCCGCCGCGCGTTCAACGGCTTTAATCGCAATCGAGCTAAACAGCCACGGAATGGTGCCGCCCAACAAAAACCCTACGAAGACCAACGGGCTGGCGATGTTGATCCCTTCCAGTTTGGGCAACCCCAACCGCACCTGCACCAACCCCACATCGGTAATGTAAGAGCCAAACAGCGAGACTGCTGCAATCACCGCGCTGCCAATCGCCACGCCTTTGGTGATGGCTTTCGTGGTGTTGCCCACCGCGTCCAAGTCGCCCAAAATTTGGCGCGCATTGCCCTCGGTCACCCCCGCCATCTCGGCCACGCCGTTGGCGTTGTCGCTGATGGGGCCAAAGCTGTCCATCGCCACGTTGTTGCCCGTCAGGCTCAACATGCCGATGCCCGTCATCGCCACACCGTAAAGCACATACGGCGTGCTCTCGCCGTTCCAAATAAACAGCGATGCAAGAATCGTCGCTGCAATCACCATCGTCGCCCACACCGCGCTCTCTTTGCCCACCACCATGCCGCTTAATATCGCTGTGGCCGGGCCGCCGCCCGTGGCACGGGCAATGCTCTTCACTGGCTCGTGGTGTGTGTCGGTAAAGTATTCGGTAATCTTGTCGATCACAATGGCGAGAACCACGCCCAACGCCACCGACAAGAAGGGCCGCAGTTCGATGCCGCCCGTGCTGTTCTTCATGTAAATGGCGGTAAACAGGCCAAACAGCGCCACGCTAATGGCTGCCGAAATATAAAAGCCTTTGTTGATGGCGCTCAAGGCATCCCGCCCGGTGCTGCCGGTGGCCTTCACTAAGAACGTGCCAATAATGCTGCTGAACACACCGATGCCGCGAATGATCAACGGAAACACAATCCACTGCACATTGCCGCTGGTCAGCGCTACCAAAGCCAAGCCCAGAATCAAGCCCGACACAATCGTCACTTCGTAGCTCTCAAAAATATCGGCGGCCATGCCCGCGCAATCGCCCACGTTGTCGCCCACCAGGTCGGCCACCACGGCAGCGTTGCGTTTGTCATCTTCTTCCAGGCCCTGCTCCACTTTGCCGACTAAATCTGCGCCAACATCGGCGGCTTTGGTAAAGATGCCGCCGCCCACGCGCATAAACAGCGCCAATATTGTGGCGCCAAAGCCATAGCCTAGCAACACATCTGGCGTGGCCTTGCCAAAAATGATGAAAATAATAGTGCCGCCAAACAAACCCAACGCATCGGTCAGCATGCCGGTGACGGTGCCTGCCCGATACGCAATCTGCATGGCCCCGCCGAAGCTGCGGCGGGCCTCGCTGGCAACACGCACGTTGGCATCCACCGCAATGCGCATGCCCATTTGCCC
>JAYTNY010000631.1:0-2823 GCA_043748055.1 Roseobacter sp. | reverse complement strand
CCGCCCAACACCTCGAAGCCAAACTAAGCGAAGCCAAACGCACCTCGCGCCTCATCTTCGCCCGTTGGGTCTTCGTCATGGTTCATTTTGAGCGCGCGCTTTACGAAGACCCCGACCGTGACCTCAACACGCTGTGGTGGGATTTGGTGGAGCGCTTCCAAAACGTAACGCGCCCCGACTGCTTCTCCCCTCTCCCACTGGGAGAGGGGCTGGGGGTGAGGGCAGATGCGGCAGAGCGGGCCGACTGGGCCGCCAAGATTCACATCGGCATCGCCCCGGTCTACTATCACAACTACCTCATGGGTGCCATGATCGCTGCGCAACTGCGCGACCACATGCTGCACCACGTGGTGGCTGGTTCGCACGAGGCCTATGTGAGCGACAAGCGCATCGGCGAGTACATGGTGACGCGCTTGTTTCAACCCGGCGCCACAAGAGACTGGCGCGGCTGGCTGCACCACGCCACCGGCGTGGCGCTGACGGCGGATGCTTATGCAAAACGGCTTGCCAAATAGAATGGCTATTGGCATGATGCTGATAGCTGATAGCTGATAGCTGATAGCTGATAGCTGATAGCTGATAGCCAACATGCAAAGCCTCCTCGATTTCAAATCCCGCGGCACGCTTATCGAGAGCTTCGACCCGCGTGCGCGCCTGATCTTTTTTTTGTGCTATACGACGGCGTTGGTTGCCATCCGCAATTTCTATGCGCTGGTGCCATTGGCCTTGTTGCCGGTGGCGTTGTTCTTTATGGCGCGCATCACCTTTAGCGAGACCAAAACGCTGTGGCGCTCCAACCTCACACTGATTGCCATACTGACTGTTTTTGCCGTCATCGTGGGGCGGCCCTGGCCGGATATTGCTATGCAGCTGGTGCGCTTTCTGGGCTTGGTCACTTGCACTTTCACATTTTTTCTCACTGTAAACCCTGCCGACTACGGCATCATGTTTAAGCAACTGGGCGCAGGTGACAAGCTGGCTTACGCGCTGAACCTGATGATGCGCTTTGTCCCCACGCTCACCCGCGATCTAACGCTGACCCTGGATGCCCAACGTGCGCGCGGCTACGAGATCGACAAGATCAAAGGCGGCTTTGTGCGCCAGTTGCAACGTGCCGTGCCGGTCATGTTGCCGGTTGTGGTGCGCAGCGTGATTGACAGCGAGACGATGGCGAACGCGATGGAGCTGCGCGCCTTTGGCACGCGCCCGCGCACCTGGCTACGCCATCTTGAATTTGCCCCGCGAGACTATGTGCTGATCGCTTTCTCGCTTAGCTTACTGGCGTTGGCCTTTGCGCTGTGGTGGTTTAAGTGATTGAGATTGAGGGACTAAGTTACGCCTACCCACAGCAGACCGAACCCAGTTTGCGTGCGGTGTCGCTGGCGTTTAAGGCGGGTCAGTTGGCATTGGTGGCCGGCCATAGCGGTAGCGGCAAGACCACGCTCACCCGTTGCATCAATGGCCTTATTCCGCGTCGCTACACCAGCGGGCGGTTGCAGGGGCGCGTGTTGATGGCTGGTGCCGACATCGCCAAGTTAGGTTTAGCTGAGCTTGCGGTGCGCGTGGGCACGGTGCTGCAAGACCCCGAAACGCAAATCGTGGCTGCCGAAGTTTTCTACGACATTGCCTTTGGCCTGGAGAATTTAGGACTGCCACGCGATGAGATTCGCACCCGCGTGCAACACGCCGCCGACCGAATTGGCATTGCCCATTTGCTGGGCCGCAGCACCGCCAGCCTAAGCGGCGGCGAAAAGCAAAAGGTATCGTTGGCAGGCGTGCTGGCCATGCAGCCGGATGTGTTGCTGTTCGATGAGCCACTGGCCGCGCTCGACCCAGCCTCGGCCCGCGAGGTGATGCAACTGCTGCGTGATCTGGCCGACGCGGGTAAAGCCGTCATCATCGTCGAGCATCGTATCAAGTCCGTCATGCAACAACGGCTCGATCAAGTGATTGTGTTGGAACGCGGCGAAGTGGTGCCGGATGCCGTGGAGATGGCGCAGCTGGATCAGCGTTATCCCGCCATCCAAAAACGCGCACGCCAGCCCAATAGCCCGCCGCTGGCCGAATTGCGCGATGTGGGTTTTGCGCATCCCAACGGGGAGTCTGTGCTCAACAATGTCTCGTTGCGCGTGCAGCCCGGCGATGTGATTGCGCTGTTGGGGCGCAATGGCGTGGGCAAGAGCACGTTGTGCAAACACCTTATTGGCTTGTTGCGCCCCAGCAGCGGCCAGGTGTTTGTGGAGGGGCAGGACGTGGTTGCAGAAAAATTGAGCGTGGCGCAATTGGCGCGCAGCGTAGGCTATGTCTTCCAAAGCCCCAGCTTCATGTTGTTTGCGCCCAGCGTGCGCGAGGAGTTGGCCTTTGGCCCACGCAACTTGGAGCTGCCCAAAGATCAAATTGCAGCCAACGGTCTCAGCGCGGCGCAATCGCTCAACATCAGCGAATTTATGGAGCGCCATCCGTTGGCGCTGAGCTTTGGTCAACAGAAGCGAGTGAGCATCGCCAGTGTGCTCACCATGCAACCCAAGCTGCTCATCATGGACGAGCCGAGCGCTGGACAAGACCACGACAACATCGTGCGCTTTATGAACGACTTGCTGGCCTACGCGTCGGTGCAAGCCATGATCTTTGCAACACACGATTTAGATTTGGCCCGCGCCTACGCCAACCGCGTGGTTGTGATGGAGGATGGGGCAATTGCGGCGGATGCTGAGCCAGAGGTGGTACTGGCAGATGAGGGTTTGCTGCGGCGATGCAGACTGAAATGATGCGTCTTCCGTCTTGCGTTGGGTAAATTGGATCCCAACGCAAGACGGAAGACGC
>JAYTNY010000630.1:0-4241 GCA_043748055.1 Roseobacter sp. | reverse complement strand
ATTGGCGCGATTGTGGCCGGGGCCGATGAGGCGCGCATTGAAGCGCTGGGCGAGTTTGGGCGTGGGGTGGGGCTGTCGTTTCAGCTTCAAGACGATGTGCTGGGCATTTGGGGCGACCCTGCCAAGACCGGCAAGCAAGACAGCGACCTAGCGCACGGCAAGAAAACCTTGCCTGTGTTGTTCGCCGCCGAACACGATGCGCGCGTGCGCGAGCTGTATTTTGCCAAGCACGCCAAGTTGCACGAAGACGAAATCAATCAACTAAAACAATTGATTGAAGCGACAGGTGGGCGAACGCACACCGAGCAAGCCGCCGAGGCGGCGTATGCCAATTCGATGGAGTCATGGGAATCTGCTGAGTTGAGCAACAAGGCCGGGCAAGCGCTGCGAGAGTTGGCGCAGAGTTTGTTGGGGCGCAGTTCGTGAGCAAGTCTTAACTCAACTTGCTTGGCCCTGCAATCTCTCTAAACGCAGCCACCGCATTTGGCTGCTCGGCCCACAGCCATTCCACGTTAAGCCACATCCCTGCAATCACGCTGGAGCGATAGACGCTGTCGTTGCCGATAGGCACGGGGCGATAGCGATGACGCGCTTCATCCAACACAAAAAATTCGACCCGTTGTTTGTTGGGGCGTGGATCAATAATCCAATACTCGCGCACGCCTGCCGCCTCATATTCCTCAAACTTGGTGATGCGGTCTCTGGCAACGCTCTCGTCCGAGATCACCTCGATCACCAAGTCGGCTGGGCCGATGAGTTGCTCAGAAGTTATTCGAGCAGCGTTTGCGGTGGTGACAAACATCAAATCGGGTTCACGGCCTGGCGCGTCGTCGGCGGTACGCATCACATAGGGCGCGCTGCGTAAAACGCCGAGCCCAAACATCTCTACAAAAAAGCCGATGACGCGATTGAGAAAATCTACGACGCGTTGATGTTCGTTCTTGACAGACATGATTGTGACTTCTCCATCCACCCACTCGGCGATGCCAGGGTGATTCCATTCAAGGAATGCCGCATAGCTCATTTGCTGCGGTTCATACGCTTGCAGAGCCGAGTAGGTTTCCAGAGTTAATGCAGGTGTCTCACTCATTTGTCCCCTCACTTGGCTCAATTATCCGCGCAATGCTAACCCGCCTTCGCTGCATCCAACGTCCTAAACTGCCGCCGATATAAATCGGCGTACACCCCGTTTTGTGCCAGCAACGCATCGTGCTTGCCGCGCTCCACAATCTGTCCATCTTGCACAACAAGAACTAAATCGGCATCGCGTATGGTGCTGAGGCGGTGCGCAATGACAAAGCTGGTGCGGCCTTTGAGCAGCTTGCCCAACGCCTGCTGAATCAGTTGCTCGGTGCGCGTGTCTACGCTGCTGGTGGCTTCATCCAAAATAAGCACACGCGGGTTGGCCAGCACGGCGCGGGCAATACCCAACAACTGGCGCTGGCCCTGGCTTAGGCCGGTGCCGCGCTCGCCCAACACGGTCTGGTATTTCTCTTTGAGGTTGGCGATAAAGCTATCTGCGTTGGCGGCCTTCGCCGCTGCTTCTACATCGGCATCACTTGCATCCAGTTTGCCATAGCGAATGTTGTCAGCAATCGTCGCACTGAACAGGAAGCTGTCTTGCGGCACCACGCCCATCTGCGCACGCAGGCTGGCTTGCGTCACATCCCGCACATCCACGCCATCAATGAACACCGCGCCGTCGGTCACATCGTAGAAGCGTTGGATCAAGTTGACAATGGTGGTCTTGCCCGCGCCGGTTGGCCCGACGATGGCGACGGTTTGGCCGGGCTGGGCCGCAAACGTCACTTCGTTCAACACCGATTTCTTCGCGTCGTAGGCAAAGCTCACATGGTCAAACTTCACCTCGCCCTGTATTTGTTTGATGGCTTGCGCGCCGGGCTTGTCCTCTACGTCCACTGGCGAATCCACCAGATCAAAAATGCGCTCGGCTCCGGCCAATGCGCTTTGGGCTTGCGTATAAATTGTGCCAATGGCTTGCAGTGGGCGAAACAGGTTTTGCACGTAACTCAAAAATGCCACGACGATGCCCACACTCACCTGCCCCTGAATCGCCAAGTAGCCGCCGAAGCCCGCCACAATCGTTGTCGCCAATGTTGCCAGCACATCAATCAGCGGCGTAAAGGCGCTCGTCACGGCGTTGGCGCTCACGTTGGCATCGCGGTTGGCGGCGTTGCGCACCGCAAAGCGTTGCTCGTTGATCTTGGTACGGTTAAAGGCCTGCGCTACTTTTGCGCCCGCAATTTCCTCCTGCAAGTCTGATGACACATCGCCAATCGTCTCGCGGGTTTTGCGATAGCTGCGCCGCGCCAGCTTGCTAAACACGCTGGTGAGCAAGAGCATGAGTGGCACCACGATCAAGCTAACCGCCGCCAGCAGCGGGCTTTGCACCAACATCGCAATCACAATACCCGTAAGGCCAAAGATGCTGCCCAACACCTGCGAGAGACCCTGCCCCAAAAACTGGTTGATGACATCGGTGTCGTTCACCAATCGGCTCATCACATCGCCCGCTGGGTTCTTATCAAAATAGCCCAACGACAAATTTTGCACCTTGCCAAAAATTTGCGCCCGCAACGAGACCAGAATGCGCTGGGTCAAAATACCCAACTCCACAATTTGGTAGCGCGATGAGACAAACCCCAGCGCGTACACAATCAACAGCAACCCCATATTGGTTAGCAAACCCTGCGTGCTGCCGCCCTCGCTGATGGGTTTGACGTAGCGGTCTATGGTGATGCCGATGATGGCTGGGCCGATGGCTTGCGTGACCGCGCCCAACACGACAAAGAACAACGCCAGCCCCACCTCGCGCTTAAACGGCCCAACGTATTCCAACAAGCGCCGGGCCACCTTGCTGGTGTCTTTGGCCTTCTCTTCCTTCAGCCCTGCAATAGATTCCAATGACCCTGGGGGTCCGCCTCTCATCATGTGTTTAGCTCCTGTCTGTTCTGTTTAACTCAGCCGAAGAGCATCCTGAGCGCAGTCGAAGGATGCGAACGATGCCGAGCTTTGGCAGAGTGACTCGGCTGATTTTCGTAGCCGAAGTTTCTCCATGTCCGCATTCTTCGACTGCGCTCAGAATGCTTTGCGGCGGGATTAAGATGCTGCCTCGCCGAGTTTCGTCTTCGTGTCGTCCTTAAACTGAGAATCAATAATGTCGCCGTATAACGAGCTAGTCGCTAATAATTCTTCGTGCGTGCCTTGCGCCATCACGCGGCCATTGTCCAGCAGCACAATCTTGTCGGCATCGCGCACAGTGCTGATGCGTTGGGCGATGACGAATGTCGTTCGGCCCTTCATCAGCTTATCTAGCGCTTGTTGAATCTGATATTCGGTCTCGGCATCCACCGCGCTGGTGCTGTCGTCCAAAATCAAAATGCGCGGGTCAATGAGTAGCGCACGGGCGATGGCGACGCGCTGCTTCTGCCCGCCGCTGAGGCCCACGCCACGCTCACCCACCGCCGTGTTGTAGCCATCCGGCATGTCGTTGATGAACGCATCGGCTTGCGCGGCTTTGGCGGCGACCAACACATCGTCCAGAGTGGCCTCGGGCTTGCCGTAGGCGATGTTGTCGCGGATGCTGCCGCTGAACAAAATATTGTCTTGCAGCACAATGCCGATGGCCCCACGCAATGAATCCAGCGTCACGTCTTTCACATCGTGGCCGTCAATCAAAATTTGGCCACTGTTTGGATCATAGAAACGCGGAATTAAGTTAATGATGCTGCTCTTGCCGCTGCCGGTCTTGCCCATGATGGCAATGGTCTGCCCCGGCTCGGCCACTAGGTCGATGCCGCTCAGCACCGGTCGCTCGTCTCCCGCAAATTTGAACGTGACGTTCTTAAACTCGACGCGGCCTTGCACAGCGGGCAACGCCTTGGCATTCGGCTTCTCGGTCACATCGCTCTTGGCATCCAGCACCTCGAACACGCGCTCGGCACTGACGGCGGCGCGCGAGATGAATGATGACAGGAAGCCAAACGCAAAGATCGGCTGAATCAACACGGCCAAATAGCTGTTGAACGCCACCAACTCGCCTACGCTGAGCGTGCTGCCGATGACTTGAAAACCGCCAATCAACACGACCAACAGCGTGGTGACGTTGACGACCATAAAAATTGCCGGGAAGTTGACCGAGAACTTGCGCGTCACGCTAATGTTTACGTCGCTAAGCTCTTGGTTGATGGCGGTGTAGCGCTGCACCTCGTGCGGCTCGC
>JAYTNY010000629.1:0-1765 GCA_043748055.1 Roseobacter sp. | reverse complement strand
CCATCTTGCAAAACCACATCGTGCCCGTCATCAACGAGAACGACGCGGTAGCCACCGAGGAGATACGCGTAGGTGACAACGATAATCTCTCGGCGCTGGTTGCTAACCTACTAAACGCAGACTTGTTGATTATTCTGACCGACCAACCCGGTCTGTTCACCGCCGACCCACGCAAAGACCCCGCCGCCCAACTCATCAGCCATGTGCCGCAAATAAACGATGCGGTGAAGGCATTGGCCGGTGGCACCAAAACCGGTCTGGGCACCGGCGGCATGGCGACCAAATTGCAAGCCGCCGAGTTGGCGACCCAAAGCGGCACCGAGGTCGTCATCGCGCAAGGCACGCAGGCCAACGTTATTTTGGATGCGGCTCGCGGCGAATTCGTTGGCACGCGCTTTGCTGCGCAGGTGGTCGAAATCGTCAGCCGCCGCCGCTGGATTTTGACCGAGCCGGCGCTGGGTGCGGTGGTGGTGGATGATGGCGCCGCACGCGCCGTGTGCGAGAGCAAGAGCCTGCTGCCCGTGGGCGTGCGCGAGGTGCTAGCCGAGTTTGATCGCGGCGAGGTCATCAGCGTGCGCAATGGGCAGGGCAAAGTCATCGCCCGCGGCATCGCTCGCTATAACTCTGGCGATGCCAAGCGCATTGCGGGCAAACGCAGCGATGAGATCGAACAAATTCTGGGCTTCGATTATGCGCCCATGCTGATTCACGCCGACGACATGGTGGTGTTGGCCTAAACCTGCACGCGGTTGGCAATGCCCATCGCGGCTAATGCATTGGTTTGCTGCTGCCACATCAACTTTTTGCGTGCGGCTGTGTCGTGGTCATAGCCCAACAAGTGCAGCGTGCCGTGCACCACCAGTAGCGCCAGTTCCTCGTCCACCGCATGCCTACCCGCCTCGGCCTGGGCCACGCAGCGGTCCATCGAGATCACGATATCGCCGAGGTATTCGGGTTCCAGCGCCGCATGGGCTTGCACGCCATCGCGCCAGGCCTCGCTGCCAAACGAGAGCACATCCGTCGGCTTGTCCATGCCACGATAGTGTGCGTTCAGCGCGTGCAGCTCAGCATCGTCGGTGAGGCGGATGGAGAGTTCGACGACGTGAGCGGGTTGCACCTGACTAATCGCCGCTTGCGATGCAGCCTTTACCAAACGCAACCGGCCCGGCTGTTTGTGCGCACGTGCAATTTGGGCGTGGATGGCGGGTTTGGTGATGGGCTTAGTAAAACTCATGTTCGGCTACAGGAGGTCGAGGCTTTAGCCGGTGAATGAACGCAATTGCAGCCGAAACTTGCAGCAGGGTCACTTCACCGCCTAAAGGCTCGGCCTCCAAGTCACACCTTAATCTTTAGCAGCTTCAAATAATTCCCACCGGCTGCTCTATTGTGCCTTGCCCGTTGATGGCCGCACCCGAAGATTCCGGCAATGCCTCTGGCGCGGGCGCATCTTGGTTGCGCTTCACTTGCGGATACTGAATGCGTGGGTGATACGCCCCGCGCAGCGAATCCAAAAATGATTGGCGCACCATGTCTAAGTCGCGTAGCGTCAAATTGCTGTCATCGAGTTGGTGGTCGGCTAGTCGGTCGGTCAGAATTTCGCGCAGGGCGGCTTCCATCGCCTCTAAATTGGCGGGGCGCTGCGCGCGCACTATCGCCTCGCAGCCATCGGCCAGCATCACCAACGCGGTCTCTTTGCTTTGCGGGCGTGGGCCGGGGTAGGTGAACTGCGAGAGGTCGGGCGGTTCGGTGCTGCCTTGTGTTGCCA
>JAYTNY010000628.1:0-8821 GCA_043748055.1 Roseobacter sp. | reverse complement strand
GATGGGTGGTTCGCCGGGGTCTTGCACGCCGTTGCCGTTGGCGTCCAGCCACACGCGGTTGCCAATTTCCAATGGCGCGGCATCGCACAGCACTTCGATATCGCCCATGCCGTTGGTCTTGCGAAAGCTGCCCGGCTGTTCCGGCGCATACACCTCATAGCTGCGTACGCGCCCGCCTGTAGCGTTGCTCAGAGCTGCCGTGCCGCCCGTGAACAAACGCACCGGGTCGGCCGCAGTCGTCAGCAATTCGCCTCGGCCTGGCAACTGCGCCAACGCACCCAGCGTGCTTTCGTCATGCACGGTTTTGCCGTCAATCACGCTCACATCGCCCCAGAAAAATTCGCCGCCGCCGGGGCCTTCGTTGTTGTTAGCCCCCAGCGATGGGCCAAAGCTGACGCCGCGCGCGTTGTTCTCAATTTGCCATTGACCCTCTAACCCACCATTGATGCGGCTGGCCCGTAATACATCGCCACCTGGAATCACCTTCAGGTCATAGATAGTGGTGTCGTTGGGCGCATACGGGTTGCGATAGCCTTGCCCAAATGGGCCGGGGTCGATGTAGCCCACCTGGTCGGCAAAGCGATCTCGCAAACCCAGCACCATGTCCATGCCAATGAACTCGATATCGGCCAGCATAGGCACCGGATGCGAGGTGAAACCGGCCTCGAAGCCATCCGGGAATTGCGCGTCCACTGTGTCGCGCCACGGGTTCCAATCTGCCGAAGTGCCGCGCGTATTTGAACGACAAGTCACTGGATACGTCACAAAAATATCGGCGCAACCCCGGTTGTAGTTCAGCGGCACTTGCAGCATAGGGCCGTTTAGCCAGGTGTTGGTGTTGGGGTCGAAGGCGTACACATAGGCGCTCAAATCTGCGGTGCTGCCGCCGTTCTCGGCGGTGCAAACGCCACCCACATAGATGAGGCCACCGTAGGGCTTGATCGCAAAAGGCCGACCCACCCCGTTCGTGCAAGTCGGCTCTGGCACAAAGTAGCTGCCTAGTTGCGAAGCAGGTGGCATCTGTGCGTTGTAGCCAATAGGAATGCGCACCAGCGCACGATATTTAAGGTTGATCGTCCACAGCGTGGCGTCGTCTTCGCCCATGTCTAGGTCGCCATAAGCCGTCTTGCCCACCGCATCAAATGCGCCGGAATCAAAATCAGGTGCGTCAGGTTTCAGGTCGGTGTGTGGGTTCGCGCCGGTTACATCGGTGCCCACCAATACGTCTAAATCTAAGAAAGGCACGGCGTCTTTGGGCGTGCCATCGAACGGAATGCGGTAAATGGTGCCGGTGCCATCGGACAAGCCATGGCCGGTGCCGGGGCCATAGCTGGCGGCGCGCTTGGTATAGGCCGAGACGAAGATGTTGCGCGAGGAACGTTGATACGCCACGCCATACGTAGCACCTACTTGTTGCGCGGTGGCTTCGGCAGTTTGCAGCGCGGCGTTGGTGCCAGAGGCATCGTAGGGGAACGAGCGCACGGTGGGTTGTGCTTTGTCTGCGCCGTTCACGTTATCACCAAACACAAAGCACGAGGCCATGATGCGCGGTGCGTTTTGGCAATATTGGGTTGGGTCGAACAGGCCGAGGTTCACATCGGTTGCAGGCACATCCACAAACTGCACGCTGGTGCCGGAATTTGCACCAAAGAAGCTGGATTGAAATTGCGTAGGCCAGTTGGTGAACTCAATGCGGGCACGATTAGATGCGATGCTCAGGGTGTAGCGACCATCGGCATCGGTGGCGGTGGTGATGGGGTTTGTGCCAGCGGTGAATGCTGTCACGGTCACACTCGCCAACCCGGCTTCATTCACATCGCGCACACCGTTGGCATTGGCATCGTTAAATACAACGCCGCTGACGGTGTTGGTTTGTGCATGGCTTATCTGTGGCAGAGTGATTGCCCATGCAGATAGGCAACACAGGGTTGAAATCAACACCCTGCCAATAGATGTGACGATGTGCCAGCAACGACTACTGCGCCTGCTACGACGAGACGACCTCATGATGTAAATGCTCCTTTGGACGATGATGAAACTACGAAAGGCTGATGTGTTCTAGGACTTTATGCTGTCTGTCAGTGTTACAGCGTATTGCTTTTTACGTAAAACTCTATACAGCTTAGGTCTAGAAAATAATCGATACAAAGTTTGAGCAAGTTAATTACATCTTCATTACTTTGCATTAGATGTATTGCACTCTCATCGGGTTCTGCATGTTCTCTTCAAGTATTCTTTAACCCGGCCTGTTTAAGCATTGGTTTAGGCACTGGTCGAAACACAATGGCATCATGCTGAACGTAACGACTTTGTATTCAGATTTTGTTCAAACGTGAATACACAATAGGAATGTGAAGGGCCTGTCTGTTGGATTAAGTTTTTTGCTAGCAAAACCACAACAATATCGCCCTGTAAAGTGCTACGCCCAAATGGGTAGGTGTGCTCTACGGAAAATCGTGGGGATGTCTTGGAGAATTTTGGGGAATGGATTGTTTGATGCGATTGAGTTAAGCCACACGTATGCCAAGCAACTGCCTGCAACGCGCCAAAAGCCTGCATCTTCGCGTCGTGCTGCGCACCCACGGGTGGTTTCATCACCCGACCAAACTGAGCCAGAATCTTGGCAGCCAGCGCATCCGTTTTGGCCAACTGATCTGCATCGGCTCTTGGCATGGTTAAAGCGTTTTAGGGTGAGCAGGTTAAGCTGCGGACATTACAAATCCGTCATGACGTTTCTTCGTCTGTCACAACTCTGCATCGCAGCGGCTTGCGCGGCCAGCCTCAGCCTCATCAACCCAAGCACCAGCCATGCCACCGAGCCGCTGGGCACCTGCTATGTGCAGGCCGATGCTGCCCAGGCCCAAGAAGCCAGCATGAGCCAATGCGCGGTGTTGATTGGTGAGCAAATTGAAGCCTCTCAGGCCAGTGTGGCAACGGGCCGCTGGGAGGAATTTGAGTTGCGCGTGCAGAACGATGGCTCATATAGCCTCATCAAAGAAGGCCAAGCCCAGGGCCGCTATTTTTGGGATCCGGAGAAGCTGGTTGCATTTGCCACCGACGATATTGACGGCTTCTGGCAGCGCGAGTTCGAAAGCCGAGGCTGGGACTACACCTCGCCCGAGGCAGTGCAGGCGTATACCCGCCGCATGCGCACGGCGTGTGGCCGCACGGTGCCGGGCAACGCCTTTTACTGCAAGGCCTCCAACAGCATTTATTACGATGCCAACCTGGTGAAGCAGGGCTTTACCCGCGTGGGCGATTACGCGCCGGTTGCCATCATCGCCCACGAGTGGGGTCATGTCATCCAAGACCTGCGTGGCTATTTCAGCAACACGCGCCCCAGCACCAGCAACACCTTTAAGATGGAGCAGATGGCCGATTGCATGGCGGGTGCCTACACCCAGGATGCTGAAGGGCGCGGCGTGTTAGGTGAAGGCGATGTGCAGGAAGCGACGGATTTGTTCAGTGGCCTAGGCGGCGACCGGACGCATGGCACGGCCAAACAACGAGTGGCGGCTTTTCAGAAAGGCTTAAAGGGCGGCGTGGATGCGTGCGTTAAGGGGTGGAAGAGATGAGCGGGCGAGTCTTAAATTGTCTGATCGTTTGACGCGAAAGACCATACAACAGCGCTGATTCGTGACGGGAACTTTCCCACCACCAGAATGACCCACACAGGACAAATCCAGATACGCTGAATCAACGGGTGCCCACTAGACTCACCCGCATTGTGATTCACCAGGAAGCCTATACGCTGATTGCGCCGGTAAAGCCGGGCCATGTGGATGCTATGCGCGCCACGCTGGCCCGCATGAACCAGCCGAGCGTTGCCGATAACCCACTGCTGCCGTTTGGGCAATTACAGCGCACCCACTTTGCGCGCTTCATCATTTTGGACGAGGGCACTGCGCACGATGGCACGCCCTACCCCGCCAGCCTGTTGTTCTCGACATGTTACGACCCGCCCATCGAAACACATTTGAGCGAATTGTTGGACGTGGGCGAGGCGGGCTTGCGAGCGGCCTTCGCCCATTGCGAGGGCTTTGCCGAGAATGCATCGCGCACCGATATCCTCGTTTTTCTGAAGGCCGTGCGCAAGACACCGGAGACGTTTTACGTGGGCGTGCGCGGGCGGAGCCTATTGCAAATTCGGTCCGAGGCCGCGCTACGCGAACACATTGAGCGATTCCTGGACACGACTCGTGACCCATCTAGCCAAACCAGCCAACACACGCCAAAGCAATTGCGCGAGCGTATTCAGCAGGATGTGCTGGCCCGCCAAGCCGAACTGGGCTGGGCCGCCGAGCCTGATCCTGCCGAAACCCGGCTCCAAAAATTGTGGGACTACAGATGGTTCGCCATCGTCATCGCGTTGGTGTTGCTAACGCTATTTGCAATCAGCCAGGTTATTGGGCTGGTGTCGTTGGGGGTGTTGATGGGGCTGGCGGCGGGCGCATGGGCGCTGCTGCTGCGACGACACGAGGAAGATGACCGCGCCAACGATCCGCTGCTGGGGGCTGGGCCAGAGGACAACACCGATGACATCAACAAGCGCATCAAACGATTAGCCGAGTTTGAGGACTTTGGGGTCAACAACCAGTTCAGCAGTTTGATGCGAATTAAGCGCGGGTCGTTTCGCAAGTTCACCCAATGGGCGGTGCTTACCGCCATCAACTTTGCTGCGCGCTACCTCAACAACCAGGGGCGGCTGGCCGATATTCCGACGATTCATTTTGCACGCTGGGTGATGGTGGACAACAGCAGGCGGCTGCTATTTGAGAGCAACTTCGATGGCAGTTGGGAGCGTTACTTAGGCGACTTTGTGGACAAGGCGCGCGCCGGTCTGACGGCGGTGTGGAGCAACACGGTGGGCTTCCCACCCAGCAAGTGGCTGGTGCAAGAAGGTGCCGCCGATGAGCAGCCGTTCAAGTGGGTGGCGCGGGCTAGCCAGATCGAAACGCAGGTGTGGTACTCGGCCTACCCTCACTCAACGGTGAAGAACATTTTGAACAACCGCGAGATTCATCGCGGGTTGTTTGGCGAGATGAGCGATGCCGAGATCGGCAAATGGCTGAAGCGATTTTGATAACACTATGACTGAAAAATTTGAACCCCTACAACTTGAAGACATGCAGGGCCTGCTGGCGCGGGGCTATGGCAAATTGCCACACGCGTGTTTTGTGCTGATGGCGTTTGGCAGCCGCGATGGCGCGCGCGCCTGGTTGCATGAATTCATGCCCAATATCACACCCGCCTCGGTGCGGGCCGAAAAGGTAACGATGAACCTGGCGTTCACCCACCTGGGCCTGAGCCAATTCGAGCTGGATGAAGCCACGCTCAACAGCTTCCCTCGTGAACTCAGCGAAGGCATGACCGCGCCGCACCGCCAACGCATTCTGGGCGACATCGGCGAGAGCGCGCCGGAGTGCTGGCAATGGGGCGGGCCAAGCAACCCAAAAATTCATGCGGCCTTGTTTATCTACGCGTGCACATCGGCCCAGCTTGATGAGGCGTATGAGAAGGCCATCGAAAGTTTTAAGGCGCACAGCATCACAGCAATCAAGCGCCTAGACACCACTGAATTAACCGACCGCGAGCATTTTGGTTTTCGAGATGGCATCTCGCAGCCGATAGTGCCGGGGTTGCCCAAGCGCGATCTGCCCATCAACACCGTGCCAGCGGGCGAATTCTTTCTCGGTTACAAGAATGCGTACGGCAAGATGCCGGATTCGCCGGGTATATCCGGTGGCAGGCGTCTGCCCAAGTACAAGCCCCGCGAGCCGCAGCAAGATTTGGGGCGCAATGGCAGCTATGTGGTTTTTCGGCAACTTGAACAAGATGTGGCGCAGTTTTGGCGCTTTATGCTGGCGCACGCTGAGACGAACGAGAGCGCCATTCGCCTGGCTTCGAAGATGGTGGGCCGCTGGCCTTCGGGCGCGCCGCTGGCCCAATCCCCAGAGAAAGACAACCCGGCTATGGCCGAGGCCAACACCTTTGGCTATGTGGCCCAAGACGCAGACGGCTTGGCCTGCCCATTTGGTGCGCACATTCGGCGCACCAACCCGCGTGATGCATTGGAGGAGACCGAGGTGAAGATGGCGGTGGACATCGTCAACCGGCACCGCATTTTGCGGCGCGGGCGCAGTTATGGCCCGCCGCTGGTGGCCTCGCTGAACCCGCACGAGATGATTGCGGCGCTGCAAGCGGGAGATAAAGACACACAAGATGCCGGAGAAAGGCGCGGGCTGATGTTTATTTGCTTGAACGCAAATATTCAACGCCAGTTCGAGTTTATTCAGCACACTTGGTGCAACAACCCCAAGTTTGAGACGCTGTATGACGAGGTAGATTCCATTAGCGGGGCGGCGAAAGAGGGTGAAGCAAATAACTTTAGCGTGCCGGGCATGCCCGCGCGCGAGCGCGTGAGCGCTGTGCCGCGCTTTGTAACCGTGCGCGGCGGGGCGTATTTCTTTATGCCGGGGATGGCGGCGTTGCACATCTTGGCGAGCAAGCGTTTGTAAATTTTTTTTCACCACGAAGAACACGAAGAAGGCACAAAGATCACTAAGACTTTTTTTACTTCGTGTTCTTCTTCGTGTCCTTTGTGTATTCTTTGTGTTCTTTGTGTTCTTTGTGGTGAGGCTTCTTGGTCATGGCAAACAAAAAATTAGATTTCCGAACCGACATCCTGCCCTTTCTCATCGCCACCCTCGGCGAGTTTGTGGCGCTGTTCTTCTGGCTGCGCTTCCAGGACAGCGGGCAATTTTGGATGGCGCAATTGCTGTTGTGGGCAGGCTTTCTGGTGGAGCGCAGCGCGGTAATTTTGTGGCTGCGCTATGTGAACGACAAAGACGACCCGGCAACGATTGCCAACGCCACACCCGCCAGAATTGCGGGGGCGGTTGTTGCGCTTACGCTAGTTGAGATTGTGATTTGGGCGGTTTGGCTAACGGTGGCCGCCAAGATGGGCGCGCTACTGGGCACGCTGGCGCTGGCCGCCATGATTCACAGCCTGCACAGCATCGAGATGGCGGTGGTGAAGAAGACGCCGCTGGGGACGTACTTCACCAACCCCAACACGATGTTCTTCTCGGTGATGGAGGTAGCGGGCGGCGTGTTGTGGCTGCATTTTGTGCGCGATGGCGACCAGATGTTAGGTGCGGTGTGTCTGCTGGTGGGTTTGGGTGTGGAGCATGTGATTCAGGGGGCATCGCTCAAGCGGGATGACACGCAGCGGAAGATGCAGATGCGAACGCGGCGCACATAATGCTCACTCACTGAATTCATTTTCTACTAGACCTCTTGCAAAAGTCCATTCGCGTGCGGCGCTCGTAGGGGCTCAGCATGTTGCGCCCCTACTTTTGCAAGAGGTCTACTAAACTCGTCTGGCAACAGGCGAGTTTTTTTATGAAAATCACAAATGTCAAAACCATCGTCGTCAACGCCGAGATGCGCAACTGGGTGTTTGTCAAAATCGAGACTGACCAGCAGGGCTTGTATGGCTGGGGCGAGGCCTCGTTGGAGTGGAAGACACGGGCCGTCGTCGGCGCCATCGAAGACGCCGCGCCGATGATTTTGGGCGATGACCCCAGCCGCATCGAGTTCATCTATCAAAAGCTCTATCGCCAAAGTTTTTGGCGGGGCGGGGTGATTGGGCTGTCGGCCATCAGCGGCATAGAACAGGCGTTGTGGGATATTCGCGGCAAAGTGTTAAACCAGCCCGTGTTTAACCTGCTGGGCGGCCAGGTGCGCGACCGCGTGCGCATGTATACACACTTGGGCGGCGGCGATATGCGCGCGGTGTATGAAACCCAACTGAGCGATGACGCCAAAGTGTTTGTGGATCGCGCCTTAGACGTGGTGAGCAAAGGCTACAACGCCGTCAAGGTTCTCATCACCCCGCCCACCGAGACGCTGAACCCGATTGCCAGCTACAAATACGCGGAGAAAATGATGCAAGCCATGCGCGAGGCGCTGGGCGATGGCGTGGACATCATGGTGGATTGCCACGGGCGGCACAGTGTGGCGAACGCGATTGAGTTTTGCCGGGTGCTGGCACCGTATCGGCCTTTGTTTATTGAGGAGCCAGTGCCGCCGGAGAATGTGGACGCGATGGCCGAGGTGCGCCGCGCCAGCCCAGTGCCGATTGCCACGGGTGAACGCTTGGTGACGCGCTACCAGTTCCGCGAGCTGTTTGAGAAGAACGCCTGCGCCGTGATTCAGCCGGATTTATGCCACTGCGGCGGGCTGTGGGAGGCCAAGAAAATTGCGGCGATGGCCGAGGCGTATTACCTAGGCGTGGCCCCGCACAACCCGCTGGGGCCGGTGGCGAACGCGGCGGCGTTGCACTTCGCGCTCAGCACGCCCAACTTTCTCATTCAAGAAGACATGCTGGCCGATGTGCCCTGGCGCTGGGAAGTGGTGCAACACGACCTGAAGACCGAGAACGGCTATTGGCTGCCGACAAATGCGCCGGGGTTGGGCATTGAGGTGAACGAAGCCAATGCGAAGAAGTATCCGTTTAAGCAAGAGGTGCTGCATCCGTTGACGGTGCGGGCGCAGGATGGTGGCATATTGGATTGGTGATGGTGTTAGGGCTAGGATTCACGTGCGACGTACCTTCTTCGCTACAAGTTCCACCGCAAAACGCGGCAGGTGCGTCGCACGTTACACCGTTTCGTTAAGCAGTGATGGCGTTAAGAATAGAACATTTGTTACAATCGCCCGCATGGAAATTACATGGTACGGACACTCGTGTTTTCGCCTCACCGAGCGTTCGATGCTCACGGTGGTGACAGACCCATACGAGAGTAAAAAAGATGCG
>JAYTNY010000627.1:0-8132 GCA_043748055.1 Roseobacter sp. | reverse complement strand
CCAAAGAAGTTTGCGGTCTTGGCACCGGGCGGTGTCGGGGCTGGGCTGAAGTGCATTGTGGTCTTAGCTCCAGGCGGCGTGGGTGCAGGGCCAAAGAAGTTTGCGTTCTTGGCACCGGGCGGTGTTGGTGCTGGGCCAAAGAAGATTGCGGCCTTGGCACCGGGTGGTGTGGGCGCTGGGCCGAAGTGCTTTGTGGTTTTGGCACCCGGCGGCGTCGGTGCTGGGCCGAAGTGCATTGTGGTCTTGGCTCCCGGTGGTGTTGGGGCTGGGCCAAAGAAACTCGCGATCTTAGCTCCGGGTGGCGTGGGCGCTGGGCCAAAGAAGATTGTGTTCTTAGCTCCGGGTGGCGTGGGTGCTGGGCCAAAGAAGTTTGCGATCTTGGCACCGGGCGGTGTGGGCGCTGGGCCGAAGTGAGCGAGTGCATGGTCGGTTGAGGTCAAAGCGATCTGGGTGTTCTGAGCATTGCGAATCGTAAGTTTTGTGTTCATTTGAAAAAATCTCCCTGCGAAAAAAATTGTGAGCGAATTGGTTAGTAAATTTGCGTAACGAGTAAGGTAAACAAATAACAAGCAGTTAATATCACGCACCATTCGGTAGAACGCGGTGGTAGCTGACCGATGGTGTCCGCGAAACAGAGGCCATTCAAGTCATTGGGTCAGCGCGACATCTGTAAACGTGTCGTTTTCTTGCAAGCATGGCTAATCCCTCCTTAAAGAAAATTCGCTTTCGAGGTCATTCGTGACTGCGCTCACGCTGAGGCGGCGAAGGGTTACGAAGGTGAAAGTAGAAGGCAGGATGAAGGCGGAGATGGAGAACGGAACTTGAGAGAACGTGTGTTCAGTGCGCTGATGTTCTGAGCGAAACCAGTCAGGCTATCACCTCAATTGCGTCATTGTGATGATAACAACAGCTAAGCACATTTTCGGGTTTGTTGTTATGATTTGTACCCACTCGGATTAAATAAATGAATCGAGCTTGAGACGATTCGTGATGCCCTGAAATAAACCGAAATAATTCATGGAGCCAGTAATGTCGAATAACCTTGAAGAGCGCGTGAATCGCTTGGATTTACCCGATCAGCCCAGCCGGGAATTTGTGGATGCGCTGAACGACCTCGCTCGTGCTGTCTCAGCGACCGATCCTGCCCGTGCCCAAAGCCTCAGCAAGCGCGCACTCAAGGCCTCCAGTCAACTCATCTATCGCCAGGGCGAAGCGCGTGCGTTGACCTTCTTATCTTGGTTGAACTTTGTCGATGGCCAAGCTGATCTCGCACTCACCCGCGCCTTGAACGCCGAGGCGGTTGCACGGATGGCCCATGAGCCAACGCTGGAAGGCCATGCGCTGTATATGGTTGCGTTGGTGCAAGATCAGGCGGGCAATTTTGCCGAGGCGCTCAAAGCTCACCAAAAGATGGTTGCTATTGCCCGCGAGCTGGATGACGGCTTTTTGGAAGCCAACGCCTTCATGGCGATGGGGCTGCAACATTCGCGCCACGGTGAACACAAAAAGGCGCTCAATTGCTTTATGCAGACGAAGGCGCTGTTCCGAAAGATAGATGCGGACAATGATCGTCAGG
Source organism: Roseobacter sp. (assembly GCA_043748055.1). Classification (GTDB taxonomy): domain Bacteria; phylum Chloroflexota; class Anaerolineae; order J036; family Brachytrichaceae; genus JANMVQ01. The sequence continues at coordinate 6,556 of JAYTNY010000627.1, read as the reverse complement.
TCATGGCGCTCAACAACATCGCCTCGGCGTTGATGGAAACGGGGGATGTGCTGCGCGCCCTGCGCTATGCCCAGAATGCGCTGAACCAATGCGACCCCCAGAATGTGCGCGGCTACACGCAAATCTTGCACACACTCGGCAACGTTCATGCGGCTATGGGCCAATTAGATGAGGCCCTCACGCACTTCACGCGTGCGATTAATCTCAATACCCAGGCTGCCCAAAGCGGCCAAATCATCGACCGCGAATTTGAAGTGACCGTGCAACTAGACCTGGCCAAAGTGCAGCGCGCCAGCGGCCAACGCGAGCCGGTATTTGCCGCCCTGCAACGCGCATTGGAAGTGGCACAAACCATCGATGCCAAGCCGCTGCTGGTGAAAGTTCACGACCAGCTCAGCAAAGCCTACCGCGAGAGCAACCAGATTGCGCTAGCATTGGCCCACGCCGAGCAACGCGAATCCGTGCGCGCCACGCTCCGCCAGATCACCACCGAACGCCAGGAGAAAGTGATTCGGCTGACGGCGATTCTGCAAGCCTCGCGCCAGCACTTTCACCAAGAGCAATGCCAGGCCGCGCACGATTGGCTGTGGCGCGCCTGTTTGCACGGCAACGCGCCCACTTGCTAAAAAATCCCTCGTCCATGATGACCCAAAAAACGATCATGGAACTATCTATCTCCGTCGAAATTGAAAGCGTTCACACGCCCGATGCACTGATGCTCATCGAGCAACTGACGCATGAGTTGGCCCCGCGTTACCCCGATAGCAAAGCGGGTGGCGCTGGGTTCCGCCCCACCGATATGGACGTGCCCGGCGCATGCTTTGTGGTGGCCCGGCTGGATGGCGCTGCCGTAGGCTGTGGCGCTATTCGCCCGTTTGCAGAAGCCGGTGAAGCTGGCGTGGCCGAGGTGAAGCGCATGTTCGTGCAACCCGCGCATCGTGGCAAGGGCTTCTCGCGCCGCATCCTCGCCAAGTTAGAGGAGGCTGCGCGCGGCTTTGGTTATCACGCGCTCATTCTGGAGACGGGCGACCTACAAACTGAAGCGATGCGCTTGTATGAGAAGTCTGCTTTCGTGAAATGCGATTGCTGGGGCGAATATGTGGGCAGTACCTGGAGCGTGTGCTATCGCAAGGAGTTGGTGTGATGCAAATTCGTTGTCTCGATGCAACCCAAGCCGAACACCTGCTGCCGCAACTTATTCCGCTTCTCCAAGATGTGGTGGCCGATGGCGCCAGCATTGGTTTCTTAACCCCGCTCGCCGCCGATGAGGCCGAGTCGTATTGGAAATCCGTCATCAGCGCCATCAGTGAAAACAGCCGCCTGCTGTGGGTGGCCCATGTAGATGGCGCAACCATTGGCACGGTGCAGCTTGATTTGTGCATGAAGAAGAACGGCCCACACCGCGCCGAGGTCGCCAAGATGATGGTGCATCCATTGCAGCGTGGCAAAGGCCTGGGCAAAGCGCTCATGCGCACGATGGAAGCCGAGGCCCAACGCCTGGGCCGCACCACGCTGGTGCTGGATACGCGCAAAGGCGACGTGAGCGAGCGCCTCTACCAATCGCTGGGGTGGGTGAGGGTGGGCGAGATTCCGGCGTATGTCTGCAACGAGAAGGGCGAGATGCAGGCTACCGTCCTCTATTACAAACTGCTGCAAAACGCGTAGAAGCTGGTCTATGACCAGCCCCTACGGCAACGGTGCCTTGAGATGTGGGGCCAGCTCGCGCCAAATCTTGCGCTCGCGGTCATCGCGCATCACTGGCTCAAACCCAAATTGGCGATACAAGTTAATGGCTGGCACACGCGCTGTCCCTGTATCTAAATAGGCACTGGCATGGCTCAGTTCTAGCAAGCGTTGGCAGGCGGCGCTCATCATCGGCTTGCCCAGCCCTTTGCCTTGCTCATCGGGCAAAATAGCCACCCAGTGAATGCGGCCATACTCGCGGCCATTAAATTCGTTGGCCCAGGCAGAGATGGTGCCAATGGGCGTGCGCCACGGATCGAGCAAAACCCCCACGCGTTGCGTTAAGCGGTCTTCGTCCTCGCCAAATTCGCGCACAAATGTGTTCGCCTCAAAGGTGTTGTAGTGGTCTGCGGCCCGCTGTATGCGTAGCCAAATGTCTGCATCTCCGGGTGCATACCAGCGCAGGCGATAACGCGCTGGAAACGCGAATTCCGGCGCATCGGCTAGGTGCTCGTTCACCATCCAAACTTCTTCGTTTCGTTCGAGGATATTCATGGATTTATTAGACCTCTTGCAAAAGTAGGGGCGAGGCATGCAACGCCCCTACGAGCGCCGCGTGCGAATGGACTTTTGCAAGAGGTCTATTGAACACGAAGAAGTGAAGAAACGAAGAAGTAAAGCCTTCGCTTCTTCGCTTCTTCGTGTTTACTCTTCTGCCGCCAGCAGCCCACGCACAAAATCGTAAGCCACTTGCGGCGGGTCTTTGGCTTCGCCTGCGGCCTTTAGCAAGGCGCTGGCGACGATAACGCCATCGGCAAACTTGCCTACCTCGCGCACATGCTCTGGCTTGCTGATGCCAAAGCCGACCACCACGGGCGTGCCATTGGCCTGCGCCTTCACGCGTTCCACGTATTGCTGTAAGCCGGTTGCCAATGTCTCGCGCGCACCGGTTACGCCCGCTACTTGCACCACATAGATAAAGCCAGTGGCGTGCTTCACCGCAATGGCGATGCGTTCGCTGGTGCTGGTGGGGGCCACAAATTGCACCATGCCCATGCTGCGCTGGCTGCACACGCCTTTGATCTCGTCACTTTCTTCGGGCGGCAAGTCGGGAATAATCAGGCCGTCGGCCCCCGCTGCATGCCAGGCTTCCACGTATTTGGTTTCGCCGTAGGCCATCACCGGGTTCATGTAGCCCATGGCCAAAAACGGTTGTTTGATGGCGTTTGCCCGTGCCCGCGCAGCCACTTCAAAGCAACGCTGCAAGTTGATGCCGTTCTCCAGCGCCACCTGCGAGGCGCGTTGCACGACAACGCCATCGGCCAGCGGATCGCTAAACGGCACGCCTAGCTCCATCATGTCTGCGCCAGCCGCTGCCAGTGCCTCAATCACCTTGAGCGACGTGTCCACGTTGGGATAGCCCAACGTCCAATACGGCATAAACGCCGGTCGGCCCTCGGCTTTGGCGCGGGCGAAGGCGGATTTGATTTGATCTAATCCCATGTTTAGAGATTAGAGATTAGAGATTAGAGATTGGAGATTGCGCGAGTCAATCTCCAATCTCTAATCTCTAATCTCTTTAATTCAGATGACTTCACCGAGATGGTGATATTTCCCATTGAAATACAACAGCGGCACTTCATCCGGCTTTTGCACGCGGGCGGCTTGCACGCTGCCGATGAAGAGGGTGTGGTCGGCGGCCTCGAACGCATGCACGAGCTTGCAATCTAGGAACGCAATGGCGTCATCCAACACCGGTGCGCCGGTGGCTTCGGTGTGGTGGCTTAGCCCGGCAAAACGTTCTTCGTCCGGCACACGGCCCGCGAACCTGTCCGAGATATGCGCCATGTTGGGTGCGAGAAAATTGACGCAGAAGATGCCGCTTTTGACGATGAGCGGGTGCGTGCGCGTTTTGCGATACACGCTGACAAAGACCTCGGGCGGCTCGGCGGCCAGCGAGGAGAACGCTGTGGCCGTCAGGCCATAAATCAAATCATCTGTCTTGGTGGTAATCACGTTCACCGTGCTGGCCCAGCGGCGCATCACTTGCTTAAAGTCATCGGGGGTAATCATCTTTGAATTTTAGATTTTGGATTGGCGATTTTGGATTGCGCGAGTCTACACGACTAGCCCAAAAGATTCGTGCAGATTCACCCGATTCGTGATGATTCGTGTTAAAAAAGCCATACCTTTGAATACTTACACCGCTTTATCCGATTTGAAACAGACCATCCTTACTACATCTGCCGATGGCTACTGGTTGGCGTTAGAAGAGCTGAAGCCGCACATTGCCGACCCCATTCAACTGAGTGACACGACGATACTGGTGACGCTCTCTCGACCCTTTTTGGAGATGGCTGCAACGTGGCAATTGCACCCACTGGTCTTTGTCCAGCACATTTGCCCGCCCCAAGTTCACCTTAATTTAGAAAATAACCCAGCCGATATTACACAGATAGAAGAAGCAGTAGCCGCTTTGCATGTCGATGTGCAGGAGCTTGTGGCCGGGTTGCCCTCGTCAGATTTCTCCATCCAAACCCGCATCTTGGATCGCCATGCCGAACGCGCCTATCAGCCATTCGAGATTAATCAGGCATTGGCGCACGTTGTGGGTGAGTGGGGCTATGCGCTGAATGTGCAGCGGCCCAGTTGGGTGGTGTCGGTGGTCGTCGCGGGTTCATCGGCCTATCTGGGTGCATCGTCGGTGCAGCACAACCTCAGCGATTGGGCGGGCGGGCAGCGCCGCTTTAAGCGCGACGACGAGCAGATTAGCCGAGCCGAGTTTAAGCTGTTGGAGGCGCTGGAAGTATTTGGGCTTGCATTACCTGTCGCTGGCAAAGCCGCCGATTTAGGCGCGGCCCCTGGCGGTTGGACGCGCCTGCTGCGCCAACACGGGCTAGAGGTGTGGGCCATTGATCCCGGCAACCTGCACCTTTCGTTGCTGCGCGATCCGCAGGTGCATCATGTGCGCGGCTATGCCCAAAATTTTGCGCAGGCTGGTCTCTTGTTTGATTGCGTCGTCAACGACATGCGGATGGATATTGTGGAGTCGGCCCACATCACTCGCCAGTTTGCCCAACACCTGAAACCAAGTGGCTTAGCGATTATGACGATGAAGCTGCCGCCAAAGCATGTTCGCTCCGCCATCAACACCGGCCTAAAAGTTTTGAGTGAGGCTTACAAGGTGATTGCTGTGCGCCAACTCTTCCACAACCGTCACGAGGTGACGGTGGCGTTGCGGCGTGTTTAGCCGCGTAACGCAATCACCACATCGGCCACGTTTGTGCCTGTTGGGCCAGTCATCAGCAGGTCGCCCACCTGCTCAAAAAAAGAGTAGCTGTCGTTGCGTGCCAAAAAGTCTTGCGGGTTCAAATTGAGCTGAACCGCATGGGCCAGCGTCTCGTGCGTGGCAACTGCGCCCGCAGCATCGGTTGGCCCATCTGTCCCATCGGTGCCGAGGGCAATAAGAGTGAATGGGGATTGGGGATTGGTGAGCGCAATCGCTGTCGCCAGCGCCAACTCCTGGTTGCGCCCGCCTTTGCCCTCGCCACGAATTGTCACGGTGGTCTCGCCGCCATAGATCAGCGCTGTCTTTTGTGGCGCGTTCAAAATAGCCTCAGCAATTTCTGTGCCGCGTTCGCGGGCTTCGCCGCACATCTCGGTGGTTACGATTATTGCGTTGTAGCCCAACGCGCGTGCAGCCTGGGCAGCAGCCTCGCAGGCCTGGGTGTTGTTGCCCACCAGCACGTTGTGCGCACTCGGCTCATGGGTCATCCCGCTGGCAATCACATCCAATGGGTCGCCAATGACATCCGACAAAATCAGCCCGATCACCTGCGCGGGCTGGGCCAGCCGCACCAGCCCTCCCGCCTTCAATCTGTCCAACCGCGAGCGCACGGCGTTCATCTCTCGGATATCTGCGCCGCTGCGCAACAGCGCATCGTTGATGGCGCGCATGACGTTGAGTGAGATGCCCGACTGCGGCGCAACCACCAATGCCGATGCCCCGCCAGAGACGCAGGCAATGACGAGCGTGTTCGCGGTGCAATCTTTGAGCAGATCACAAATGGCTTCACCTGCCTTCAAGCTGTTCTTGTCTGGAACAGGGTGGTCAGCTTCGTACGAAACTACGTGCCAGGCACTTCTGAAGTGCCTGGCACGTTCCGCGTCACTATGTCCATACTTTGTCGCCACAACACCACAAGTAATGCGCTCACCGATCAACTCGCCCACTGCCTCGGCCATTGGCACAGCGGCCTTGCCCACCGCCACCAAGCGAATATCTTTGTTGGCGAGGTCGTGCGCTGCACCATCCACCCACAAACGCGAACCCTGAACCGAGACATGCCGCAACACGGCCTTGTGCGGGTCGGCAGCTTTGAGGGTGGCCTGAATAATGACATCAATCTCTTGGGTGTTCACGCACGAGATTAGAGATTGGAGAGTAGGGATTGTCAAACTGCGCGTAACTGTCTGAACGCATTTGGCGTGTTAGCCGCGACGAAAGTTTTGATCTGCTCTGCGCATTCCTCTACGCTCAACACGGCTGTATCCACCTCAAAGTCGTACACACCGTGCGCGTGAGCTTTGTAAAACTGCTTCGCAGCTTGGCCCAACGTGCGGTCACCGCGCCGGGCCTCGCGCGCATTTATTTCTGCCAGTGGGCAGCGCACGCCGATTAAGTAGGCAGGCAGCACCGCAAACAGCTCGGCACATTCGCGCACCCATCTTGGCTCTACCAGCACATGATCGGCCAGCACGTTGTTGCCTGCGTGGGCCAGTGCAGCAATGGCGTGGTGCATACCGCTAAACAAGCGATGCCCCATCTCGCCCGATTCCGCTGCCCGGCCCAGCACGTCATCCCACAGCGGCC
>JAYTNY010000626.1:0-1633 GCA_043748055.1 Roseobacter sp. | reverse complement strand
CAATCTCGCGGTTCTTCTTGCGCTTGCCGTCCACGAGTTCGTCGGGCAAGTCGCTTAAAAAGCGAGATGGCTCGGCCACATCGCTTTGGCCCCACTGGCTGCGCCGGAAAGCGCGCAACAGGTACAGGCGCTCTTTGGCGCGGGTAATGCCCACATACATCAGGCGGCGCTCTTCGGCCATTTGCTCCGGGTCGTCCAGGCTGCGGCTGTGCGGCAACACGCCATCCACCAAGCCCACCATAAACACTACTTTGTATTCCAGGCCTTTGGCCGCGTGCAGCGTCAGCAACGTGGGCGCGTTGGCGCTTTCCTCCAGGTTGTCGGTCTCGCTCACCAGCGCCACGTCGTTCAAAAATTCGCTGAGGGGTGTATCCCCAGTCTCACTTGCCACGTTGCGCAATTCCATCACGTTGGCCCAGCGGTCTTCGCCATCGTCGGTGCCATCTTTTAGCCAGTCTTTGTAGCCGCTGGTCTTAATGATCTCGTCGAATAGCTGCCCCACGCTCAACTCATCTTTCAGCGCCACCCAGCGCTTCCACAGCGTCGCAAATTCGGTGAGGGCTTTCGCGGCTCGCCCACTCAAATTGCCTTTGGTCAGCACCTCAAACGGCGAGAGGTTGCTGGCGCGGGCCGTGGCCTCAATTTGCCCATAGCTCTTCTCGCCAATGCCACGCGCGGGCACGTTGATGATGCGCCCCAAACTCACCGTATCTGCTGGGTTATTCACAATGCGCAAATACGCCAGCGCATCTTTCACTTCTTTGCGCGCATAGAAGCGCGTGGCCCCCACCAACTTATAGGGCAACCCGCTGCGCACAAACGCATCTTCCATCGCGCGCGATTGCGCGTTGGTGCGATACATCACCGCCACCTCGCCCGGTTCAGCCGCTTTTAGCCGCGCCAACTCGGCGATGGTGTCCACCACATATTGCGCTTCCTCGTCCTCGTTAAACATCTCGCGCACCACAATCTTGGGGCCGTGGCCTTTGTCCGTTCTTAACTGAATATGCTGGCGGTTGGGGTTCTTCTTAATCACCGCCATCGCCGCATCCAATATCGTTTGCGTGCTGCGATAGTTTTGCTCCAGCGCAATCGTCTGCAAGTCGGCAAAGTCCTCGCGCAAGCGCAGCACGTTGCGGTAATCTGCGCCACGCCACGAGTACACACTCTGATCCATATCACCGACCGCAAAAATATTTTTGTGCTTGCCCACGATGAGTTTTACCAACTCATACTGCGCCATGTTGGTGTCCTGAAATTCATCCACCAGCACATGCGTGTAGCGCTCTTGCAATTTCTCGCGCACCGCTTGGTTGCGGCGCAGCAAATACACCGTCTCGGTCATCAGGTCGTCAAAGTCCAGCGCGTTGTTGGCGTGCAACACTTGCTGATAGCGCTCATACACGCGCTTCACAATCTCGTTGTAGTAGCTGCCCGCCTCAAATTCTTCGGGCGTAATCAATTCGTTTTTGGCGTTGCTGATGGCGCTGTGAATGCTGCCGGGTTTGTATTTCTTGTCATCCAGGTTTAGCTCGGCCAACGCTGCCTTCACCACGTTTAGTTGGTCGTCGCTGTCGTAGATCGTAAAGTTGCGATCCAGCCCGGCGTTCGCCGCCTCGCGCCGCAGAATGCG
>JAYTNY010000625.1:0-2583 GCA_043748055.1 Roseobacter sp. | reverse complement strand
CCAAACTGTCGTTGGTGCTGAATCCATTGAAATCGTAATCCCGCGTGGTGATCTGCCACAGGCCGCTGCCCAGCTCTAGGCGGTATTGCTCTTGGCGATGCAGCTCTTGGCCGCTGGCGGAATACGAGGAGACTCCGGAGCTGCTTGCGCCGCTCCATTGCATGCTGGAGCCGAGCACGGTGTCTGCGCCATCGGGATTGGGGTTGTCTTGCCGGTCGTTAGATAAAGTGATGCCGTTGCCCAGATCAAGGCTGCGGCGCAGGATGCCGTTGCCTGCGCTGGTTTCAACCACGCTGGGAGCTGTCCAGCCGGGGGTGGCGGCGTTGGTGGGATCGAGAGCGGCGAGCAATGCGCTGGCTGGCTCGGGCAAGCTACCTGTGGTGATGTTGCCCCAAGTGAAACCGTAGGCGGTGAGGTCTTGGGGGTCGATGCCGTTGTTGAAGGCGGTAAGGGGTTGGCCGGCGATGGATTCGATGGATTGGATGGAGACCGTCGTACCTGTGTCTTCTTCGTAGCCAAAATCGGCGGCGAAGACGGCGGTTTGGCCATTAATTGGTACATTCAATAAAAGCTGTCCCGGCGCAGCTGTTCCTTGTGCATCTGTTGAACCTTGGATGCTGGCTGAACCACCATTTCGCAGTGGAATATTGCTTAAATTGAATATGCAACCGCCTTGCGGCGTTGTTTGATAGCTCAAGTTGCCTTGCGGCATTTTGTCCCAGTCGATGAATCGCTCGTTAATGATTGAGTTACTGGCCGTGTTAGTGCAATTCGTGATGACCCAATACTGAGCCCAGTAATCGTCGTAAGTGATGGAGTTGGCTGTGGGGTTAGCCACCACAGAGGGAACAGCGTTGGCCGTCCATGCGCCGCCAGTTAAAACTAAAGGCGAGGTGACACCAGCAATTGCGCTCACATTGGGTGATGTCAAAGTGAGCGTCGCAATATCAGAGTTACTCACGCCAGATGAGGCGAAAGCAGCATCCATCGTCGTGCCCAGTGGAGTGCCTGCTTGGTTTGTGATGCCCATGCTGTAGCCCTGCACACCCATCTGTCTGGCCACGATCCATTCGGCGGTATTAGCAACGCCTTCGTTGGTGCGCCCGCTGTTCTGCGCTTGGATGGGATTACTCGGTGAGCCGTTTACACCTGTTCCGCCGGTGTAGCCATAGCCGCTGGGTAGCGTCGCATGCCCCAGTTCGTGGGCTAACAGTGTGGCAAATTGATCGGCTGTCAGTGCCTGCGAACTGCCACTTCCTGGAAGCCAGTTGGAGTTGATGTTGATCTCGCGAGTGGATTGTGCTGTTGCTCCTATATGACTATTGCTTACTGAAATCTCAGCTTTGTCGTTTAAATAGAACCGATTGAGCATTCCCGCAAGAAAGGGTGAGCGTGCAGCCGCTGTCAAGATGGCAGCGCGAGCGGTAGGATTGCTCGAAAAGTCAGCTGCTATTCGTGTGCTAACACTTGAATTTAGTGTGGTTGTCATGTTTATTTTTCCTTAATGTCAATGTCAATACGTCTTGCTGCACCGTAGGCTGTAAAGTCTATTGACAGTGTGTAGTCGACATTGTCTTTTATTCCTAGATACTGTATGCGATCCAATCCAAATGGATCGGTGATGATAGGAAGCGCGCCGCGATGATGTGGAACACCATCAATTGGCCTAAATCGCCAGCCTTTACCAAAAATTGCTTCTAAATCCTCAATGTAGATATCTGGGTGGTGGAATGAAAAACCATGCCCAGACATTCTTTTGGCAACAATGCTTGTATTTGTATTTGTATTTGATATACCGCCTCTATAACCACTACCACGACGATCAAAATATGGAGCGGCGGACGTCAAATGCTCACGCAACTTGTCTTGGGATACTGAACGTAGCGCGCTGTTTGCAGAGGTCTTGGGTAATTTCTCGTCATAAAAGATATTGACTCCACCTTTGATTCCCAGCAACTCGCCCATGAATTGACCGTTGTACATCTCAGCTCGCAAAAACCAGCCCTCATCTAAGGCCAGTTTGATATTGCTCAAAAAGTCCCTCCGTGTGTAGGGATAGCGCTGAAGTGCGGAAACCTTAGGTAAGTTCATACTGGCCTCATAGCGATTCGGATTCGGCGATGCGTTTTGGTGAGTATTTTCATTTGAGGCAACCTGCTTAGGCGAGGTCTGCGCATGTGTATTAAAGCAAGCGAATAGCAACGCTGGAAGCAAGGCCAATAGCAAGCTTAAATGCTTGGGTTTTGGGAGAGTCATGCTGCAATCCTCGACATGGCATCGTTCGCGGGTTGTTTTATAAGAATTTTAGGCAGGTAGCCCGCGTGGAATCTGCGTAGAGTGCTATCAGATTCATAGTTTTGATTGATTGATGCAATCTGCCCCGCCCCCGCCAGTGTCGTATTCTGCGGATTAAACGTGCTCACCAAATTGAGCACGCCCAAGCCCTGCGCCAGAGGGGTTTGTCCATTGATGATCTGGTCAATGGCAAACAATGCTTGGGTGGTGGTGTTGATGCTCTCGCCCAGTTGTCGGTCATTGCGATATGCGCTGCCCACGGCATTGATCACGGTGGTGACCAAGGTG
>JAYTNY010000624.1:0-4401 GCA_043748055.1 Roseobacter sp. | reverse complement strand
CGTCGTGATCGTGCCCGTACTCGCCGTCATGCCCGTCGCTTACCCGCTTCCGGTGCTCGCACTTTTTATTCGCTACCGGATTGCCAGATGACCCACTAGCATGGCCCCAAAATCGGCGTTGTAGCGCACCAGGCTGCCCAGCTCTGGCGTAATTTTGAAGGTGTAGGTGTACATGCCGCCCGCGCCATTTACAAAGTACGGCGTCCCGCCAATATCAAAACGCTCGTAGGCGTGGTCGTGCCCAGCGAACACAGCGCTGGCACCCCACTGCTTAAACGGCCACTGCATCCAGGTGTTGTTGCTACGCGCCCCAGAGGATGTATAGGGCGGGTGATGCATATACACCAGCTTCCAGGTTGCGGTAGACGCGGCCAACTTTTGCTGCAACCATTGGCCCTGCACCGAGGTCGCCGTCACGCCATCTGGCTCGCGCGGGTCGCTATCCAGCATAAAAAAATGCACCGGGCCGCGCACCAAATCATAGTAGCGCTCGTTGTGGGGCAACGAGAAAAACGTGGTGTACGAAATCAGCTTGGAATCCCAATCGTGGTTGCCCATGCTGGGCCAGAAGCGGTTCTCATCGGCTGCGCCTGCGCCGTGTTGGCCAGTATAGGGCTGCATCCAGTCGTGGTAATACAAGCCCACGCAGTCGTCGTAGGGGTCCAGCCCTGGGTCAAAGAAGATGCAGTAAGTGTTGTCGCCGACGGTCGTGACAAAGTCTGGGTTCCACGATTTGATTACACGCGACACATCTAATTCCGGGCGTGCCTGCGAGCCAAAATCGCCGATGATGGCGAAGCGGGTGTTGCCGGGCGCGGCGCGGGGTTGCAGCGGCAGAAGCTTGTTGCCGATGAGTTCCAGATCGAACCCGATGTCGGAACTGCTGATGCTGGCTTGATGCACCTCGACGGCGACGGTGTTGAGACCGGTTAAGACCAGCGAAGCCGTAACGAAACGCGGGAAGAAATGCGACTCGCCGCTGCCGCCGGTGCCTGTAACGGCTTGGGTGGTGTAGCCGATGTTGCCCGCAGGCATGTTGCTGCGCATGACCTCGGTGCCGTTGAGATACACCACTGCGCCATCATCGCGCAGCAAGTGCAGCATGTACGACTCGTAGGCCGAGGGTGCGGTGACAGTGAATACGTTGCGAAAGTAGGTGGTGATGTATTTGTTGTTGGCACTGGGGCCAAAGCCCACGGTGGTGGAAACCGGATTGCCATAACCCAGCGGGGCCGGGCCAGAGAGCCAGACTGTATCGGTGTAGCTACTGGCCCGCCAGGCGGTGCCCAGGTCGGTGCCGTTGTCCCAATATTTCCAGGTCGCGCGGGTGGTCAGCAGCACATCGCTGGGGGGTATGGCGCTGGCGGCGCTGGCATTGCTGAGCGGGGTTGTAAGTGCGGTGGACGTGTTGCGTTCGAGCACGCTCCAAGCGGGTTGTGCCGTTGTATGCGTGCCCGCCACAACACCCAACAGCACAGCCCCCCAACACAAGGTGCGCAAGATTGAGGCAGATGAGATGTTGAACAGGTGCATCCTTCGACTGCGCTCAGGATGCTTATTTGTGGAGTTAATTTGTCACCCCTGCACCTGGTAATTCGGTGCTTCCTTCGTAATCGTCACACTGTGCGGGTGGCTTTCGATGAGGCCCGCGCCGGTGATGCGCACAAACCGAGCCTTGCTGCGCAGTTCGTCTAAATTAGCCGCGCCCACATAGCCCATGCCGCTGCGCAAACCGCCCACCAACTGATACACGTAATCTCGTAACCCCCCCTTAAACGGAACGCGCCCTTCGATGCCCTCTGGCACGGTCTTGCCTGCAGCCACGCCGGTGCTGTAACGGTCGCGGCCCAGGCCTTGCATGGCGCCCAGGCTGCCCATACCGCGATAATCTTTGAAGCGGCGGCCCTCGTATAAAACCACATCGCCCGGAGATTCGTCCAGCCCGGCTAACAAACTGCCCAACATCACCGTGCTGGCCCCGGCGGCCAACGCCTTCACAATATCGCCGCTGTATTTAATGCCGCCATCGGCGATTAAAGGCGTGTCGCTCTTGGCGGCTTCTTCGGCACATTGCAGCACCGCCGTAATTTGCGGCATGCCTGCACCACTCACAATTCTGGTTGTGCAAATGGAACCTGCGCCCACGCCGATCTTGATCGCATCCGCACCAGCCTGCACCAACGCGCGCACGCCTTCGCGGGTGACCACGTTGCCCGCCAATACGCACACATTGCCCAGCTTCTTAATCTCAGGGATCGTCTCGATCACGCCCTTGCTATGCCCATGCGCGGTGTCTATCGAGACCACATCCACCCCCGCCGCAATTAAGGCTTTCGCCCGTTCGATGGCTTTCTCACCCACCCCGACGGCAGCCGCGCACAACAAGCGCCCGCGCGAATCTATGGCGGCGTTCGGGTAATCGCGCTTCTTCTGTATGTCTTTAATGGTGATGAGGCCCTTGAGGTAGCCGTTGTCGTCTACGAGCGGTAGCTTCTCGATGCGATGTTGGGCCAGCAGCTTCTTGGCCTCGTCCAATGTGGTGCCGAGGGCGGCTGTGACCAGATTTTTGCTGGTCATAAAGTCGGTCACTGGCTTGTCGTAATCGCGCTGTTCCACAAAGCGGGTATCGCGGTTTGTCAAAATGCCCACTAGTACCCCATCCACCGTAATGGGCACGCCGCTGATGCGATAGCGGGCCATAATATTTTCGGCATCGCGCAGTGTAGCCGTGGGCGGCAGCGTAATCGGGTCCACAATCATGCCGCTCTCGCTGCGCTTCACCTTGTCCACTTCCTCGGCCTGCTGCTCAATGGTCATGTTGCGGTGAATCACACCAATGCCGCCTTCGCGGGCCAGCGCAATGGCTAAGCGCGCCTCGGTCACGGTGTCCATGGCCGCGCTGATGAGGGGAATATTCAGCGTGATGCTCTTGGTCAGCCGGGCGGTTACGCCCACCTCGGCGGGCAGCACTTCGGTATAACCTGGGGTTAACAACACATCGTCGAAGGTGAGGGCTTCTTGAATCATGGACGAAGTATAGGGCGTGTAAGACCAGAAAATATGAATCCAAATCCCTTTTCACCCACGTTTTCTCATACAGCGGCCTTACAGTCCGCTTTGTCCCCAACGTTTATTTTTAGGAGGATTCCGGGAGGAATTGATGATGATGCGCTTACAAAAATCTCGAACGATGTTGTTAACCCTGATTAGTGCGCTGATGTTGGCGAGTGCGCCCCAACCGGCGCTGGCCGACAACGATGGCGACATTCAGTACTGGGGCTTGCCCGGCCCAGCCGTCTTCCCCGAAGGCGTTGCCATTCAAGCCGCCACCGATGCCTTCTTTGTGGGCAGCACCACCGATGGCACGATTTTCAGCGGCGATGTCAACTCCACCAACGACACCACTGTGTTTTTGCCCGGCGGCGGAGATGGCCGCACCACGGCGATTGGCATGAAGGCCACCGACACGCGGCTGTATGTTGCGGGTGGCGGGTTGGGCCAAGTGTTTGTCTACGACACTGCTAGCAAAGCCTTGTTGGCCAAATTCTCGAACGGGCTAACACCTACGTTTATTAATGATGTGACGATTACGCCGAACGGGGATGCCTATTTCACCGATTCGCTTAGCCCGGCTCTCTATCGCCTGTCTGCCGATCTAGCGACGTTTGAACGCTTCACCGATTTTGCGAATACCCCATTGGTGTTTGTGCCTGGGTTCAACCTCAACGGCATTGCCCACACAGCGGATGGCGCGTATCTCATCGTGGTGCAAAGCAACACCGGCAAGCTCTTTCGCATTAGTGTTGCCACCAAAGAGGTGATAGAGATCAACATCAATGGGGCAGTGCTGAACGGCGGCGATGGCATCTTGCTCGTCGGGCGCAAGCTCTACGTCATGCGCAATTCGGCGGCGTTGCTGATTACGCTGCGCCTGTCTAATGACTTTGCCAGCGCCAATCTCATCTCGGTGTCTGGCAACCCCAGCTTTCAGTTCCCCACCACGTTTGCCAAATCTGGCGAGCGCTTCCTGGTGGTCAACTCGCAGTTTGATAAGCGCGCCACAGCGCCGGTGTTGCCATTCAACGTGTCCGGCATTCACATCCCCGAAAACGGCGAAGGCAAACGGCTGGCGGCCAGCCTAACTGGCGCAGCCGAGGTGACTGGCGGCGACACGGATGGCTCCGGCAGCGCCACCATTCGCCTGAAGCCGAACCAGGGCGCGGTGTGCTTCAACATTAAGGTGAAGGACATTTTGTTGCCCGCTGCGGCGGCGCACATTCATGTGGGCAACGCCGGTGCCAATGGCCCGGTGGTGGTAGATTTTGGCGCGCCGCCGGATGCGAAAGGCCGCACCAAAGGTTGCGTGGCTGCTGCCGAAAGTTTGGTCAACGCCATCTGGTC